>DATECO010000209.1:0-2403 GCA_035286865.1 Nitrospiria bacterium
CCTTTCCCCCAACTCCTTGCTAAAACGCTTGATCACTAAAGCCCGACCGTCCCCCCTTTTATAAACCCGGTGGCCAAATCCTGGCACCCGTTTCTTTTTACCCAGGGCTTCCTGGAGCCATCGCTTGGCACGTTCTGGGCGATCTATCTCGATCAGCATCCGAATCACTTGCTCGTTCGCCCCTCCATGCAGAGGGCCCTTTAGAGTCCCAATCGCGGAGGTAATGGCCGAATAGAGGTCCGAGAGGGTTGAAGCAGTGACGCGTGCTGAAAAGGTGGATGCGTTGAGCTCATGTTCGGCATACAGAATCATCGAGGTGGTGAAGGCCTTGATGATGAGCCCGTCAGGAACCTGGCCGGTGAGCATCTGAAAGAAATTCTCGCAGTGGGAGAATTGTGGATCGGGATTGATAGGAGGCTGACCACGCACCTGTCTATAGTGGGCGGCAATGATCGTCGGAATGATCGCTGTGAGGTGGATCGCCTTGCTGAGATTGGCTTTGTGTGAGTGATCTGTGGCAGTGGGATCCAGGCACCCTAACATAGAGATCGCGCTTCGGAGGGCATCCATAGGATGAGTCGAGGCAGGAAGCAATTGGAATAGAGTCAACAGTTGGCCCGGAAGTGCACGGTTCTGTGAAAGGTGTATCAGGAATGCATCCAAATCAGCCCGACTGGGCAGTCTACCGATGAACAAGAGATAGGCCAGTTCCTCAAAAGTTGCCTGAACGGATAATTCCTCCACCGGATAGCCCCGATACAGTAATCCTCCCGTCTCAGGGTCCACATCACAGATCGAGGAGATGCCGGCGATCACGCCCTCCAGGCCGGGATGATAGATTGGGGGTTGTAAGGTCAAATCGGTCTTCTCCTTTTCCTCTTGCGTGAATTATTTCTGGATAACTCGAAATCCGCCTTTTCATATGAACTGTAGCCCAATAACTCATACAGCTCTTGCCGTGTTTGCATTCGGCCCAAAAGTCCCTTTTGCGTACCGGCATTCTTTAACTCTAGGAGGCCCTGTTCAGCCGCCTTCATCATCACCCTTAAGGCCGTCATGGGAAAAAGGACCATGCGGTAGCCTAATGCCCTAAACTCTTTCACAGATAGGTAGGGGCTTCGCCCAAATTCAGTCATGTTGGCCATCAGAGGGGCCTTTACCTTTCGCGCAAATTCCTCAAGCTCCTTTGCTGACTCCAGGGCCTCCGGAAAGATCACATCCGCGCCCGCCTCCTGATAACACCGGCCCCGGCGGATGGCATCCTTGAGGCCATTCACACCCCGGGCATCGGTCCTGGCAATAATCAGAAAATCCGGATCGGTTCTGGCCCGCACTGCTGCCCGGATCTTCTCCGCCATCTCCTCAGGGGGGATGAGCTGTTTTCCAGTGAGATGGCCACACCGTTTGGGCATCCGTTGATCCTCAAGATGTGTCCCGGCCAGGCCGGCCTGCTCAAATGCATTCACTGTGCGCATCACATGGAGCGGCCCGCCAAACCCCGTCTCCCCATCCACAATGGCCGGGATCTTCACAGCCCTGGCGATATATGCGGCCTGCTGTGCCACCTCGGTCAAGGAAAGCAAGCCCACATCCGGAAGCCCCGCCACCCCTGCGGCTAATCCTGCCCCGGATATGTACACCGCCTCAAATCCACATCGCTCCACCAGCATGGCTGTTGCGGCATTCAAGGCACCCGGCATAACTACAATATCTTCCTTGATCAACCTCCTTAGACATCCAGCCTTAGACAAAGTCTTCCTCATATCGGTCGCCGCTTGATGGATAAGAAGAGAGATAGCACCTCTCCCGTATCTTTGATTTTTTCCATTCCCCAAAGCCGATCCAGGACCTGCCTGATCCTTCTTTTTGTGAGTAATCTGGCACTCAGCGCAATAAACTTCTCCTCTACCTCTGTATCCGTCATGGGATTTTTGGGGTGTCCCCTGGGGTAGTCCACCTGTTGGGTTAGCTTTGTCCCGTCTTTCATATTGATCTCAATGAGATTAGGGATTGCAGTCGGATACTGTTCGTTGAGGTGAGGATCTGCAACGACTTGGATCTTTTTCATGAACTGGTGCAACCGGGGGTCGGATATTCGCCCTGTGGAAAATTGGGCCAGCCCTACCTCCCCATCTATGAGAGCAACACCGACACAGTAAGGGAGGCTGTGATCGGCCGTCTCGCGGGTCTTTGGATGCCACTTTTCCGGCCCGCTGCCGATGATTTCCACGGCTGCATCGAAAGTCCTAACTTGGACAGACACAACGTCCTCAATCCGTATTCTCGGACGTAGCGCCAGAGCTGCATCAATGGCACTCTGGGCGTGGTATTCGGCCGGATAATATTTGATATAGGTGTCGAGGATTTTGAAATCCCCCCTCCTGCCAGCCATGGGACCCAGTT
>DATECO010000210.1:0-2168 GCA_035286865.1 Nitrospiria bacterium
TGGCACCTTCAATGGCCTGCCGGATCATCGTCCGGGTCACAAAGGGACGGACCCCGTCGTGGACTAAAATAATATCGGTATCCGAAGTCGTGGCCTTAAGACCTTCATAGACGGAGTCTTGACGGCTCGCTCCTCCTGAGATCAGTTTGGCCACTTTCTTAAGCCCAAACGCCTCAACCCAGTCCTTGCGACATCGGTCTTCCAGTCCGGGAGGAACCATAAGAAAGATTTCCTGGACTTCAGGAGCGGCTTCAAAGATCTGGAGGGCATGAACAACGACGGGTTGCCCGGCGAGGGTGAGGAACTGTTTGGGAATGTTGGTTTCCATGCGGCTTCCGGTCCCTGCTGCGGGAATCAGTGCAGTCACCTTCATGATTCGATTCCAGCCAGCACGAATAGGTCAACCCCGGCCCACATGCAACTCCTCTTTCTCGCTGTCCTCACGGAGCTTGGTGAAAATCATCCGGCCTGCCGTCGTTTGGAGCACGCTGGTGACAACGACATCCGCGTTTCTGCCGATCAGCCGTCTCCCATTGTCCACGACGATCATGGTTCCGTCATCGAGATAAGCCACGCCTTGTCCGGACTCTTTACCTTCCTTGAGAACAAAGACCCGCATGACCTCCCCCGGCAGCACGACCGGTTTGAGGGCATTACATAGCTCGTTGATGTTCAGTACCTTTACTCCCTGGAGTTCGGCCACCTTGTTCAGATTAAGGTCATTGGTCATAACCTTGGCATCTAATTCCTTGGCCAGGACGACGAGCTTGGCATCCACTTCACGCAGGTGAGCATAATCATTTTCCACGATCTGTACTTCTACATTTACCATTTTCTGAATGCGGTGAAGGATATCAAGGCCACGCCTTCCGCGTGCCCGCTTGAGGGAGTCAGAAGAATCCGCAATGCGTTGAAGCTCCTGAAGAACAAACTGAGGAATGATAAAGGTGCCCTCAAGGAAACCTGTCTCACAGAGATCCGCGATCCGCCCATCAATAATAACGCTGGTATCAAGGATCTTATTGCTGCTCTCGGTCGGAAGGTTTCCTCCGAGGGTGCCCACCTTCTGTCCTCGAAGATCCTTTCCCAGCTTCATTCCGATCACAACGCCCAGGTATCCAAAGATAAGCAGGAGAAACAGGTGCCCAGGCAGGTGAAGGGTCGGCAGATCAGGCATAAGGTGGCCGGCAAGAAATCCGATGGCCGCCGCTGATAAAACCCCCGAGAGAAGTCCCAATACCCCTCCTAAGATGACAGAAAGATGTACACGACGCAGGGAGTATTCCAGAAGGAAACCCAAAGTAGCCGTTAGGCCTGCCCCGATGAGACCGATATAGTAAAACTCCTTAGACTCTAACCCCTTGGAAAATAAATATAATCCAGAAAAAGCACAAAGAATCAAATAAACCGTTCGTATGACCATCAGAAAACCTCCTCAGCCGTATTAATGGTTTGTGGGACATAGTATGAGTGATGCTTCTATTATGAATAATATCAGTCAGTTGCCGATTAGTCAAACCCAAGACCCTGATATAACTATCGAAGTCCCCTCTACTGGGGGAGTCTTGTTAATGGCCAAGCCGATGGCCAAAGTCTCTGAGACTTTCTCGGGCGGCTTCTCTTCCACGCTGGATCAGATCCTTAGCTTTACGGAGTTCGGATAACCCAATTCCACGGGCATCCACACGAATCATGATATCGGCATACCGGCTTTCTTCATCGGCATTTTTTCGCGCCCATAACGAGGCCAGGTGGATGGCAATTTGCAAAACGTTATTCGGCGGCCTTGCGGTTTCGCAAGCCCGGTAATTGACATCCACACCGATAACCCGATCCGCCTTAAGACTCTCTCGGGCTGTTTGGACCGGGATCTGGCTGACATACCCTCCATCCACCAGCCGTCGGCCATTGATCACTGTCGGGGTAAAAACCACAGGCAGACTGCAACTCGCCTGGACGGCAGGGGCCAAGGGCCCCTCGCGAATGACCACTTTTTGTCCCGTTTGAAGATCACAGGCCACGGCAGCAAAAGGGACAACAAGGTCTGAAAATGAAACGGGCCCTAATCTTTTGACCAGAAACCGACCGATCCTGTGACTGTCCATCAAACCCTCTTTGGATCGGCTGGGACGTACCCAGTCCCACCATCGCAAATCCAGAATCTCTTC
>DATECO010000211.1:0-5520 GCA_035286865.1 Nitrospiria bacterium
GGGCAGGAGGACGTAGATATCAGCGGCCACGCGATTGAATGCCGGATCAATGCGGAAGACCCGATGCGCGATTTCCTCCCCAGTACGGGAAAGATCACAGCCTATTATTCCCCGGGCGGGTTCGGTGTTCGAATCGACGGGAATGCGTATCGGGGCTACGTGGTCCCCTCCCATTACGACTCCCTGTTGGCCAAGCTGACGGTCTGGGGAAGGACCTGGGAAGAGGTGGTGGATCGGACGCACCGTTCTCTGGACGAATTTGTGATCCGGGGGGTGAAGACCACCATTCCACTCTACGTCAAGATCCTGGAAGATGAGGCCTTCCGGCGGGGGGACTTTGATATTCAATATATTGACCTGAGGCTTAATGAATTGATGTACACAGTCCCTCGAAACCGGATGGACCTGGTGGCTGTCTTATCCGCCGCCATCGCAGCCTATTCCAGAAGGTGAGGATGCCCAAAACCATTCCAAAGACGAAATCTAAGAGGGTCAGGATTACCGATACCACCCTTCGGGATGCCCACCAATCCCTTCTGGCCACCCGCCTCCGGACCGAGGATATGCTGCCGATTGCCCCCAAGATAGACCAGGTGGGATACTGGTCCATTGAGATGTGGGGAGGAGCGACCTTTGACTCAGCCCTGCGCTACCTTCGGGAGGACCCCTGGGAACGCATCCGCCAACTCAAGAAGGTGATGCCCGCTACCCCCTTCCAGATGCTCTTGCGCGGTCAGAATGTGGTGGGTTATCGCCATTATGCGGATGATGTGGTCGAGAAGTTTGTCGAGCGGGCCATCGCAAATGGCATCCAAATTTTCAGGATCTTTGACGCACTGAACGACCTTCGTAATCTGAAAACGGCCATCAAGGCGACCGTGAAATATGGGGGGAAGGTGGAGGGTACACTTTGCTACACCATCAGCCCGGTCCACAACACGGATTTATTTGTTGAAATGGCCAAGCGATTGGAAGATATGGGGGCAGATACGATTTGTATAAAAGACATGGCGGGTATTTTGCTGCCCAACCAGGCCTTTGAGTTGATCAGCCGACTCAAAAGGGCGGTAGGTGTCCCGCTGCATCTTCACAGTCATGACACCAGCGGGGCGGCTGTGGCCACCAATCTGAAGGCCATCGAGGCAGGGATTGACATTATTGATACCGCAATTTCTTCCATGGCCTCTGGTACGTCTCAGCCCCCGGTCGAAGTCATGGCTTCGGTCCTCATGGGGACGGCATATGATACCCAATTGGATCTGGAACTCCTGGCGGAAATTGCGGATTATTTCCGGGAGGTCCGGAAGAAGTACAAGGATTTTGAGAGCGAGCATACCGGTGTGGATCCGTATGTCCTCATCTATCAGATCCCCGGGGGGATGACCTCCAATCTGGCCTCCCAGCTCAAAGAGCAGAAGGCCCTCCACCGAATGAAAGAGGTCTTGCGTGAAGTCCCACAGGTCCGTAGAGATCTGGGATATCCGCCTCTGGTGACGCCCACCAGCCAGATTGTGGGGACCCAGGCGACGCTGAATGTGATTACCGGGGAGCGTTACAAGGTGATTACCAGTGAGACCAAGAACTACCTGAAAGGCCTCTATGGTATGCCACCGGCCCCCATCGATAAAGAGATACGCACCAAGGCGGTAGGAAATGAGGAATTTGTGGAGGTCCGACCCGCCGATCTGCTAGATCCCGAGATTGACAAGGCCAAAAAAGATTTGGGGGAGAAGGCCAAGACGATCGAGGATGTCCTGAGTTATGCCCTCTTCCCCAAAATTGCCCTGGATTTTTTCAACCTTCGGGAGAAAGGGGAACTCGGCAGAGAATCCATCAAGGCTGCCCAGTTAGAGCTTTCCAAGGTGCCGGATGCCCCGGCGCCGATCATCGCGCCCACGGAGTTCACGATTAAGGTACATGGTGAGACTTATCAAGTGAAGGTCGGTGGCATGGGCCATCCAGGGGAAGGGGGACGGCCCTACTTTATCTATGTCGATGATCAACTGGAAGAGGTGATGGTTGAGTCCCTGGTGGAGGTGGTCCCCAGCATCGATGGAAAGATTGATACCAAAGCGGTGGGGCAGTCCATCCGGCCGAAGGCTGCCCATGAAGGGGATATCACGACGGCCATGCCAGGGGTTGTGGTCACCGTTAAGGTCAGGGTGGGTGATCGGCTCAATGCCGGCGATGCGGTCCTGATTGTGGAGGCCATGAAACTGGAGACAGAAGTCCATTCTCCGATTGCCGGAGAGGTGAAGGCCATCTACGTGAGTGAAGGAGACCGGGTGAATCCGGATGAGGTACTTGTAGTGGTGCGGTAAGGAGTAATCTTTTCAGCGGGAGTGAACTGAAGAACCTTGGGGGGCTTTAACCAGGGCCCGGCGTTTTTCGTAGGCCTCACGAACAATCGCCACATCTTTGAGAAAGAGATCCATTTCTTCTAATAAGAGTGCCTGGGGACCATCACAGAGTGCCTTTTCAGGGGCAGGGTGAAAATCTGCCAGGACCATATTTGCGCCCGCGATCACTCCCTGGGCGGTTGCGTGGAGAATGTCGGATAGGCCGTCGGGTGAGACGTCCTTTCGCCCGACAGAATGGGAGGGGTCAATACACACTGGCATTCGGGTCAGCCGCTTGACGACCGGGACGTGGGCGAAATCCACCAGGTTTCGGTGAGGGTCCCCTAAGTGAGTCTTCACTCCTCTCAGGCAGAATACCACCTTGCGATTCCCCTCACTGGCGACATACTCACAGGCATTTAGCGACTCCTCCAGGGTAATGCCCATTCCACGTTTGAGAAGTACGGGAAAGTCGCGCTGTTGGCCCAATACTTTAAGCAGCTCAAAGTTCTGGGCATTTCGAGTACCGATCTGGAGCATCACCCCGGTCGGCTGTCCTGAGAGCTCCAGGCATCGCCGGATTTCCTGAATTTGGTCCTCATGGGTGATCTCCATCGCGATGACCTTAATCCCGTATTTCCCGGCCAGCTCGAATACATAGGGTAGGCATTCCTTGCCGTGCCCCTGAAACTCGTACGGGCTGGTGCGAGGTTTGTATGCGCCCATCCGGCAGGTGACCTGGCCGTGCCGTTGCAGGACGCGCATCACCTTTTCTACGTTCTCGCGGGTATCTACGGCACATAATCCGGAAAAGACATGAAACGTCTCCTGGTTGAAGGTGAGGCCATTATATTCAAAGCCCACGGCCTCCATCTGTCCGCGGTGACGGCCGATCAAGCGGTATCTTTCCGATACGCGGACCACACGTTCCACTCCGGGCAGCCCGGCAATCCCGTCCGGGTCTACCGTTTCGGTCGGACCGATGAGGTAGACCTCTGTCAGAGTGCGCGTCGTTCCGGTCACGGCATGAACCCGTGCTGTGACACCTGGGTAGTTCTTCATGTGGTCCAGGATCTGCTGAATCTCCGGCCCCTTGGGGCCTATCTCCGGACGCATGATAATAATCATCTGGGCACTTCCTTGGGCCTTTTTATTCTTGATGGGAAATTCCCCTTCTCTCCCGGCCGAATTTTCACCTTAATTGAACAGTTTAATCCAAATCGGGAATAAAGTAAATAGGGGGGTGGGTCGAGGTATAGTTTTCAAATATTCTGTTGATTTTTTCTCCTGAACCTTGTAACATTCGAAATAGAAACCTATATTACGGAGCTAATGAGGGGGAATGCGATGGGACGTGTGAATTATCTATTTACTTCAGAATCCGTGACGGAGGGACATCCGGATAAGATCTCGGATCAGGTCTCGGATGCGATCCTGGATGCGATTATTGCCCAGGACCCGTTCTGTCGGGTAGCCTGTGAAACCCTGGTCACGACTGGCCTCGCCTTTGTGGCGGGTGAGATTACCACCTCCTGTTATGTTGAAATCCCGGATATTGTGCGGGAAACCATCAAAGAGATCGGTTACACACGGGCAAAATACGGTTTTGATTGGGAAACCTGCTCGGTCATCACCTCTATCCACAATCAGTCCCCGGATATTGCCCTGGGTGTTGACATTGGAGGGGCGGGAGATCAGGGTCTCATGTTCGGTTATGCGACCAACGAGACACCTGAACTGATGCCCATGCCCATTCTCCTGGCCCACAAGATTACCCGGCGGTTGACCGAGATGCGAAAGAAGGATATCCTGCCCTACCTGCGCCCGGATGGAAAGTCTCAGGTGACCATCGAGTACCGGGACTCAAAGCCCGTCAGGATCAGCACTGTGGTGGTGTCGGCTCAGCACAGCCCGGATGTGACCCTTAAGGAACTGCGCGAGGACATCATCGAGAAGGTGATTAAACCCGTTATGCCGACAGGCCTCCTGGATGAGGAAAATGTGATCTACCACATCAATCCTACCGGGCGTTTTGTGGTCGGGGGGCCCCAGGGCGATACCGGTGTGACCGGAAGAAAGATCATTGTGGATACCTATGGTGGGGTAGGAAGCCATGGTGGAGGTGCCTTTTCCGGTAAGGATCCCTCTAAGGTAGACCGCTCGGCCTCCTATATGGCCCGTTATATTGCAAAGAACCTGGTGGCGTCCGGGATCGTTGATAAGTGTGAGGTGCAACTGGCCTATGCCATCGGTGTTCCGGACCCGGTCTCGATCCTGATTGATACCTATCAGACCGGGAAGATCCCTCAAGATAGCATTGTCAAGCTCGTGAGGGATCACTTCCCGATGACCCCCAAGGGGATGATCGAGCATCTGAATCTGCGAAGACCCATCTATAAAAAGACGGCAGCCTACGGACACTTTGGTAGAACAGAGCCGGAGTTTACCTGGGAACGGACCGACATGGCAGACGCTCTTAAGAAAGCGGCCCGGCTGTAATACCGCTAATAAAGGACTGAGTCCTATCACCTTGCCAATTTAGCCTCTAAAATTTACCTTTAACCTTATATCTAAACTGGGAGAAAAGATGGACTACGATGTCAAGGACTTAGCACTGGCCGACCGGGGTGCGCTCCGGATCGAATGGGCAGAACAGGGGATGCCGGTGCTCAGGCTGATCAAGAAACGATTTAAGAAGGAGCATCCCCTGAAGGGGGTTAGGATTGCAGCCTGTCTTCATGTGACCACTGAGACGGCTAGCCTCATGAGTGTTCTGAAGGCCGGCGGTGCCCAGGTGGCCCTGTGTGCCTCCAATCCTCTGAGCACCCAGGATGATGTGGCCGCCGCCTTGGTGAAGTTTGATGAGGTGCCGGTCTATGCCATTAAGGGGGAGGACCAGAAGACCTACTACAAGCACATCCACGCCACTCTAGACCAAAGACCCGTGATTACCATGGATGACGGGGCAGACCTGGTTTCTACCCTGCACGCAGACCGATCGGATCTGCTGACCGGCATCCTGGGCGGGACGGAGGAGACGACCACGGGAGTCATCCGGCTGAGAAGCATGGCCGATCGGGGTATCCTCAAATACCCAATCATCTCGGTCAATGACGCGAACACCAAGCACCTCTTTGATAATCGCTACGGGACTGGGCAGAGCACCGTCGATGGTATCCTC
>DATECO010000212.1:0-4311 GCA_035286865.1 Nitrospiria bacterium
ATGAGGGGACCTCAGAGATCCAGCGGCTGGTCATTGCACGGGAACTGCTCAAACACTATGTTCCATGAGCGGTGGGAAGTCCGATGAAAAAGGATCGCAATCCACCTCAGGCGGAGCTTCCTTCTCTCCGAATTTGGGGAATCTGCCTGAGGTGGATTGCGATCCTTTTTCATCAGACTTCCCACCGCTCATGGAACATAGTGTTTGAGCAGTTCCCGTGCAATGACCAGCCGCTGGATCTCTGAGGTCCCCTCATATAATGTGGTGATGCGGGCGTCCCGGTAATAGCGTTCAACAGGGAAGTCTTTGATATAGCCGTAACCGCCAAAGATTTGAACGGCCTTGTAGGCCACACGGTTTGCCATCTCGGAGGCCAGGAGCTTGGCCTGTGCGGAGTGCAGCGTGATCTTCGGTCCTTGCTGCCTGCGGTGGGCGGCCCGGTAGGTCAAGAGGCGCGCTGCCTGGATCTCCATGGCCATATCGGCCAGCATGAAACGGATGGCCTCAAAATCTCCTATAGGCCTGCCAAACTGATGCCTTTCTCTGGCATATCGAGTGGCCTCCTCCAGGCAGGCTTGGGCAATCCCCAATGCCTGGGCGGCGATGCCGATCCTGCCACCATCGAGTGTGCTCAAGGCAATCTTGAAGCCCTCGTTCTCTACCCCCAGCAGATTTTCTGGAGGCACATGGCAGTCCTGGAAGATCAGCTCTGCCGTGTCGGAGGACCTGAGGCCCATCTTGTCCTCCAGCTTTCCCACCAGAAACCCTGGGGTGCCTTTCTCTACCAAAAATGCCGAGATCCCGTGCTTGCCCTGCTCCTGGGCGGTCACGGCATAGACGATCGCAAGATCGGCCTGCTGTCCATTGGTGATAAAAATCTTGGACCCATTGAGGGTGTAACCCCCGTTCTCTCTCCTGGCACGGGTCTTGATGGCTCCGGCGTCCGAGCCTGCCCCCGGTTCGGTGAGGGCATAGCACCCCAGCCGCTCACCGCGGGCCAGGGGCTTAAGATACCGTTGTTTCTGGGACTCTGTTCCAAAGCGGTGGATCGGGTCACAGACCAGTGAGTTATTGACCGTCATGATGACCCCCAGCGAGGCCCAGGCCTTGGAGAGCTCCTCCATGGCAATCACATAGGACACAAGTTCCATCCCTGCCCCGCCATACTCTGGAGGGATATAAGCACCCATCAGGCCGAGGGCCGCCAGCTTCTTCAACAGATCCCGGGGGAAATGACCTTCGCGGTCCATGCTAGAGGCCAGAGGCCTGACCTCCTTTTCGACAAAACCCTGGACCATCTGCCGAACCATCTCCTGCTCTTGGGAAAGCTGGAAATCCATTATTGCTCGACCATCATGGCCACTGCCTCTCCCCCTCCGATACAGAGGCTGGCAACACCCCGCCTCTTGTTGAGGGATTTCAGGGCATGGATGAGCGTGGTTAATACCCTTGCCCCACTGGCCCCGATAGGATGCCCCAGGGCTACGGCGCCTCCCCGGACATTGACCTTTTTGGGATCCAACTCCAATTCGCGGTTAACGGCCAGGGAGGCAGTCGAAAAGGCCTCATTGATCTCGAAAAGATCGATATCACTGATGCTATGATTGGTCTTTCGGAGTAGGGCCTTGGTGGCCGGGACTGGGGCGGTCGTGAACCATTCAGGTTCCTGGGCGGCAGAAGCATAGCCAATAATCTTGACAAAGGGGGTCATCTTTAAGGTCCTGGCCTTCTCGGCGGACATAACCACCATCGCTGCGGCCCCGTCACTGATGGCTGAGGCATTGGCGGCTGTGACGGTGCCCCCTTCCTGGAAAATCGGTTTAAGGGAAGCCATCTTGTTTCGATCAAACTTTGCCAACTCCTCATCCTCTGTGACTTCTACCGTGCCCTTTCCACCTGAGGAGGATTGATTGACCCGGACAGGAACAATCTCGTCTTTAAAAGCCCCGGCACGCTGGGCCTCCAGGGCCCGGCTGTAACTTGTAATGGCGAATTGGTCGACCTCCTCTCTCGAGAGCTTGTACTTACTGGCACAAAGCTCGGCGGCGGATCCCATATGAAAATTATTGTAGACATCCCACAGGCCGTCTTTGATCATGCTGTCCACTATCTGGCCGTGGCCCATGCGGTAGCCCTTCCGGGCCTTATCCAGTAGATAAGGGGCATTACTCATGCTCTCCATGCCGCCGGCCACGATAATTTCGGCATCCCCAAGCCGGATGGCCTGTGCCGCCAGCATGACCGCTTTGAGTCCTGAGCCGCAGACCTTGTTGATGGTAAGGGTTCCAACCGATTTCGGTAGGCCTGCCCCCAGTGCCGCCTGCCTGGCCGGTGCCTGGCCAAGTCCTGCCGTGAGGACATTGCCCATGATGACCTCGTCAACTGCATCTAGGCTGAGACCCACCCTTCGGATCGCCTCTGCGATGACCAGGCTCCCAAGCTGTGGGGCTGAAAGGGGGCTGAGCACGCCATTAAAACTCCCGATCGGGGTACGCACTGCACTGACGATCACGATCTCCATAATTATCACCTCCTTGACCCGTAATTATATAACTTATCCCCAAATTAAACAAACAGGAAACACAAGCGATATTTGATCTTTTAAAGGAACAATGGTATTTTTAAGCCTGGAACGTGATATGGAGATAGTGGGATGCCCAGGAGTGTGAAAAAAACCTTCCAGGTTCACTGGTTGCAGATTCTGGACGAGGAGGGAAATTGTGATGAAACACTTCTTCCGCCGTTAACAGATGATGAGGTACGGAAGTTCTATGAGTGGATGGTCCTGATTCGGGTGTTTGATCAAAAGGCCCTGATCCTACAGCGGGAGGGAAGACTGGGGACGTATGCCCCTGTGTGGGGGCAGGAGGCGGCCCAGGTGGGGAGTGCCTCTGCCCTCAAGCCTTCGGATTGGATGTTTCCTGCCTTCAGAGAGGCGGGGGCGTACCTGGTCAGGGGCCTGCCCATGACGATGGTCTTCCAGTATTGGACGGGCGATGAACGCGGCGGCCAGATCCCAATGGACCAGCACAATTTTACGGTAGGGATCCCTGTCGGGACTCAGATCCCCCATGCAGTAGGGGCGGCATGGGCGGCCAAACTCAAGAAAGACCCTGTGGTCGTTCTGGTCTATTTCGGGGATGGGGCGACCTCAAAGGGGGATTTTCATGAGGGCTTAAATATTGCCGGGGTTTTTAAGGTGCCGGTCGTTTTTATCTGCCAGAATAACCAGTGGGCTATTTCTGTACCGCTTAAGCAACAGACCGCGGCGGAGACCTTAGCCCAGAAGGCCATTGCCTATGGCTTTGAGGGAATTCAGGTGGATGGCAATGATGTCTTTTCGGTTTATAAGGCTACCCGCGAGGCCCTGGATCACGCCAGGTCGGGGGGCGGGCCCACCTTGATCGAGTGTCTGACCTATCGGATGGGGGATCACACCACGGCCGATGATGCCGCCCGGTACCGTAATCCCGAGGAGGTCGCGGAATGGAAGAAGAAGGACCCGATCGAACGGCTGAAAAAATACATGGCGAAAACAAACCTGTGGGATGAATCGTATTCACAGCAGATCCTATCCAGGGCACAAGAACAAGTGGAGGCGGCAGTGAAGGAAATGGAGGCCATGGCCCCTCCGGATCCCAGGGACATTTTCCGGTATACCTATAGTGAATTGACCCCGGATTTAAAGGAACAGATGGAAAAATTTCTTAAAGAGCGAGATGAAAAGTGACGTTAATCGTTATAAGTTATTCGTTAAACGTGCAATATATTTTACGATTAACGATTCACGAATAACAAATAACGTCTTATAGGGACCCAATGCCCAAACTCAATATTGTCCAGGCGGTGAATCTGGCTCTCCGGGAGGAGATGGAGCGCAACCCCGATATGCTCATCCTGGGCGAGGATGTGGGCAAAAACGGCGGGGTATTTCGGGCCACGGAGGGATTACAGCAACGATTCGGGGCTGAGCGAGTGGTTGACACGCCCTTGTCCGAGTCCGGCATTGTGGGAGTGGGGATCGGCCTGGCAGCTTATGGAATGGTCCCTGTTGTTGAGATCCAGTTCTTGGGCTTTATCTATGCCGCGATGGAACAGCTCATCTCCCATGCCGCCAGGATCAGGACCCGTTCACGGGGACGCTTCTCTTGTCCCTTGACCGTAAGGGCTCCGTATGGCGGGGGCATCCATGCCCCGGAGCATCACTCTGAAAGTACGGAGGCCCTCTTTGTCCATACCCCAGGTCTCAAGGTGGTGGTTCCCTCCACGCCCGCTGAGACAAAAGGACTCCTCACGGCTGCCATTCGAGAC
>DATECO010000213.1:0-2617 GCA_035286865.1 Nitrospiria bacterium
CAGCGAGGGTGAAGAAGGAAAATTCTTTGTCTGGACCCCTACCGAAGTCATTGAGGTGCTGGGGGATGTATTGGGTCGGATTTTCTGTCGCACCTATGATGTTACCAATCACGGCAACTTCGAGGGGAAGAACATCCTTCATACAGACCTCCCCCTAGAGGTCATCGCACAGGAGTTTCACCGGTCACCTGAAGAGATCGCCGCCCTTCTTAAAGAAGCCCGACAAAAAATTTTCCTGTCCCGTGAAAAAAGGGTCAAGCCCTTTCGGGATGAGAAGATCCTCACCAGCTGGAATGCCCTGATGCTTTCTGCCTTGGCTGAGGCTTACAAGGTCCTGGAGGATCCAGCCTACCTCGGTATGGCCAGGGGGTGTGTAGACTTTATCCTGAAGCATCTATTCAAGGAGAACCGCCTGTTGAGTACCTATAAAGATGGCGTGGCCAAGCTCAACGGGTATCTTGATGATTATGCATTTTTAATCGCCGCCCTCCTGGATCTTTATGAGGCGACTTTTGACACGATGTATCTTGAGCAGGCAGGCCACCTGGCCGGTATCATGGTAGAACAGTTTTGGGACGAACCCCGCGAGGGGGACCCCACCTCGGCCGGAGGGGGGTTTTACTTTACAGGCAGGGATCATGAGCCTCTCATTACTCGTACAAAGTCTGCAAATGACCACTCTATCCCCTCCGGAAATCCCATCGCGGTGATGGATCTGCTCCTCCTACATCACCTTACGGATCATTCCGATTACCTCAACAAGGCGGAACAGGTACTCAGGCTATTTTATCAACCCATGCAGGAAAATCCCTTCGGCTATGCCAGCATGCTGGGGGCCCTGGATTTTTATCTCGAAAGGCCCAAGGAGATTGTGCTTGTGGGCAAGAAAGACTCCCAAGAGACCCGCGAAATGCTGAGGCGAATCCACCAACTCTACCTGCCCAATAAAACCCTCTCCTTCGTCGATCCAGAACGGCCGGATATTGGCCGGGCCTCTTCCCTGGTCAAGGGAAAGACCCAGAAAGACGGGAAGCTCACTGCCTATGTCTGCCACAACTTTACCTGCTCAAGGCCTGTGACTGAGTGGGAGCCATTAAAAGAACTCCTGATGGCAAAATAGGTTTTTTGAGGGTGGGACCCGTATAAGACGGGGATGAAAAACTTTAGCTTTATGTGAAATTGCCATGCTAGAGAGAGAGTCCCCAGCGGGTGTGGCAGAGATTGAGGAAGCCGAGGAAACCGCCAAGGAGCTGCCTTGGTGTGTGATCCTTTACAACGATGAGGCCCACTCCTTCGATGAGGTGATCCACCAAGTACAAAAGGCCACGGGGGTCAGCCTCAAGGCTGCATTCGAGATCACTCTAGAGGCCCATACGATGGGAAGAGCGGTGTGTTTCAGGGGCTCACTTCCGGATTGTGAAAGAGTGGCGAGGATCCTGAGGGAGATCAATCTCCATGTGGAGATCGAACAGTACTTTGGGGAAGGTCTATCGGATTGAAACAAACAAAGACCAGGGTCCATAAGCTACTGGAGCGCGGGGAGGTCATCCTTTTCCCGGGTGTCTATGATGCGCTGGGGGCCAAGATCGCTGCCCAGACCGGGTTTGAGCTCCTGTTCATCTCGGGTTACAGTGTGGCGGCCACCCAGCTTGGCCTTCCGGACTTCGGCTACCTCACCCAGACCGAGATGGTCCAAGTGGTCCGGCGGGTCTGCAGGTCCGTCAAACAACCCATCATCGTGGATGCCGACACGGGGTATGGCAATCCGCTGAATGTGATCCGGACAGTCAACGAGCTGATTGATGCCGGAGCCGCGGGGATGTTCTTGGAGGACCAGGCCTGGCCCAAGCGATGCGGCCACATGCGCGGCAAAAAAACCATCCCGATGGGAGAGCATGTCCAGAAGATCCGATCTGCAGTGGATGCTAGGAGAGACAGAGACTTCTTTATTGTGGCGAGAACCGACGCCAGGCAAGTCCATGGCCTGCAGGAGGCCATCCGGCGGTGCAAGGCTTACAAGAAGGCTGGTGCAGATGCGCTGTTCATTGAGGCCCCTCAATCACGCCGCGAGCTTGCCCAGATTGCACGGGAGCTTGAGCCACCCCTCGTGGCCAATATGCTGGAGGGAGGAGTCACACCGTTACAGACCCGGGATGAACTGAATGAACTGGGTTTCCATCTGGTAGTCTATCCCCTCACCTGCCTCTATGCCAATGCCCGGGCCATGACCGAGGTCCTCACCCACCTCATAAAGACCGGCACGACTAAGGATATCCTTTCCCAGCTCCACACTTTCAACCAATTCCATGATCTCATCGATCTTGACGCACACTATGCCCTCGACAAAAAATACGCACTAAACAAGAAATAAATCTTGAGGTAATAGGTAAACCCCGCCTATCAGACAGTATCAGATGCAGCAAGGATAACTTCCCGAAATGTTGATCTTTGATTTATCCCGGTGTATATAGGATTTCTGTTGGAAATAAGTAAAATCAAGCTAAATATTGGCCTTTATTAGTCAAGGACCGATACGATATGCGAGACTAGTTTCTGGGGGAAGGTCAGTTAACTAGTGATGTTTTTATGGGATTTTACAAAAGTTTTTCGAGGATTT
>DATECO010000214.1:0-19164 GCA_035286865.1 Nitrospiria bacterium
GTCTGGGGAGAGATGGCCTCCCTCAGTGTGGATCCGCACGGCTCGGTTTACCTTCCGGCCACCCCCACATCACGCCTGCTCTACACGGCTGACTCCAGGCTGTCGATCGTGTCCACCCCCGAACTCAAGGCCGAGACGATCGTTTACCCGGACCGGGTCCTGGAAGGATACCTTCAGCGCCCGGCAGATGACCAAAGAATTGCCGATCTGGCCCGGGAGGTGACGCACAATGCGATCACGGTCTACGAAAAGGTCAAAGCGATCGAGACCCATCTCAGACAAGGCTACCGGTACTCGCTAGAGGTAAAGGCAAATCCCAGGCGTCCTCCCATCGACGATTTTCTGTTCGGCCAGAAGACGGGTTACTGCGAGCATTTTGCCACTGCGATGGTTCTAATGCTTCGAGGTCTCGGAATCCCTTCCCGCCTGGTCACGGGTTTTCTTCCCGGGGAATGGAATGAGTATGGCGGCTACTATATGGTGCGGCAGAGCGATGCCCATGCCTGGGTGGAGGCCTACTTTCCTCACTCCGGCTGGATCACATTCGATCCCACCCCTCCCGCCCTCTCACCGGCAATGCCCTGGATGAGCGGGTTCTCTCACTACCTGGACCACCTCAGAATCCGGTGGGACCGCTATATTGTCAACTATAGTCCTCTGGACCAGGCAGAGGCCCTGGCCAAAGTAAAAAATAAGACCGATACATTGCTGAGCCAGCTGCAGCAGGGAGGGATACTGATCCTGCAGGCCATCGCCCACGGGGTTCGCACAATCCAGAGTCTTCCTCATCGCCTGTGGGTCCTGTTTACAGTTTTCGTCGTGGCGGCAATATTGCTGCCCATCCTGGTCAGGGCAGTCCGGCCCCGAACAAGAAGCCTCCACCTCAGGGCCCGCCTCCATGAGGATTCGGCCCAGTTCTACCTACTGATGTTGCAGGTCCTGGAGTCTAAGGGCATGGTGAAACAGAAACACCTGACTCCCCTGGAGTTTCTAAAAGCGCTTTTCCTCTCCGATCCAGACCTGGAAAAGGTTAGGGAAATCACGCAAACCTATTATCGCACCCGTTTTGGGGGAGATGCAATGACCTTAAGTGAGCGCCGGAGGATCGAGAGACTCTTAGAGACCTTGATAGAGGCCAAACCGCTAGTGGGTACCCACGGATAAATTAATCAATGGATCTCTGCCCAATTTCGGCCCACCCCAAGATCCACCTTCATCGGAACGCGGAGGGGGATGACACCCTCCATCTGCCGCGTCACCAAGGTCTTCATCGCATCGACCTCGCCCTCGCACACCTCAAAGATCAGTTCGTCATGGACCTGGAGGATCATCTTGGACCGGAGACCTGCCTGCCTTATGTCGTGAAAGATCCTGACCATGGCCAGTTTCATGAGATCCGCGGCACTGCCTTGAATGAGCGTGTTCACCGCGATACGCTCACCCAGGCTGCGGGTGGTAGCATCCTGCGCCACAATCTCAGGGATCTCGCGCCGGCGATTTAAAAGGGTGGTGACATACCCGAGCCGCCGGGCTTCCTGAATCGTGGCATTCACAAACTTTCTGACCCCTTCATAGTGATTAAAATAGTCCTCGATGTACTGCCTGGCCTCTGCCTGGGAAGTCCCAAGCTCTGTTGACAGGGCATAAGGTCCCATCCCGTAGATCACCCCAAAGTTAACCGTTTTTGCTGCCCGCCTCATCTCTGGGCTGATGAGGTGAGGCGGCAGCTTGAAGATGCTCGCAGCCGTTGCGGTATGGATATCCCTTTCTTCCTGAAAGGCCCTGACAAGTTGCTCATCCTGGGAGAGATGGGCCAGGATCCTGAGCTCGATTTGATTGTAGTCGACTGAGAGGAGAGAGTTTGCCTCCTCAGCGATAAAGGCCTGGCGGATCCTGCGACCCCACTCCCCCCGGGTGGGAATATTCTGGAGATTGGGGTCGCTGCTGGAAAGCCGGCCCGTGGCCGTAACCGTCTGATGAAAGGTGGTATGGAGACGACCCGTCTGCGGGTGGACCAACTGTGGTAGGGCATCTACATAGGTGGACTTCAGCTTGGCCAGTTGCCGGTAGTTCAAAATCTCGGCGGGCAATTCATGGATCTGCGCGAGCTGGATCAGAACCCCCTCATCCGTGGAGTACCCGGTCTTTGTCTTCTTGACCGGCTTAAGCCCGAGTCGAATAAACAGGACCTCAGACAATTGCTTAGGGGAGTTAAGGTTGAATTCGCCATCGGCCAGGCGGTATATCCGTTGAATCAACCCCTGAATCTGTATGTCCAATTCTTTAGAGATCTCACCTAAGATGCCCACATCTAGTCTAAACCCGGCATGCTCCATTTCAGTAAGTACTTCGATCAGGGGCAATTCCACCTCCTGATAGAGACGGGATTGATCCCGCTCTTCAAGCCTCTTTTTCATGGCCCCGCTCATCTCCAGAATGGCCTCCGCGGCTTTACAAGTGGAATCTCCAAGCCTCTCAGGAGGGGCTTGATCCTGAACCTGAACCGGTCGCCCCAGGTATTCCACACTGAGATCCAGAAGGTCATGGGATCGGCGATTGGGAGAGAGAAGGTAGGAGGCCAGCATAGTGTCAAAGTGGATCCCCCTGGTCTGGATCCCCATCCGGATAAAAGCCAGCAACAGGGGTTTTAAGTGATGACCTACCTTTTTGATTGCTGGGTCCTCCAGGATTCTCCTGATCATGACCTCTGACTCGGAATTCACAAGGGCAAAGAGGCTTTTTCCTGGCCCACAGGAGAAGGCAATCCCCCTGACATCGGCATGCATCGGAGATGGATGAGAAAGAATACCCACTAGGCCGATATGCTCGGCCTGAAGCGCAATTCTTATAAACTCAGCGGGTTTTACACCCAACGCTAACGAACCCTCCGCCACAGGGGCATCAGGTAGGGAAAATTCACCTTTGATGCCCGGCACAACTTGGGCTTGTACCGAGAATCGAACATCCCTCTCATCTTCATTTCGAGGTAAAAGTCCCTTCAAGAGACTTGAGAACTCAAGTTCAGTAAAAAGCTGGATGAGGGCCTGGGTGTCGGGTTCCACCCGTTTGAGATCGGGGAGCTGACCGTCCCAGGGTGCATCTAAATTGAGACGGGCCAGTTCCCGACTCATCCTGATCTGCTCCGAAAAAGCACGCAGCGCCTCCCGAAGTTTTGGCTTCTTCACCGCATCAAGATGGGCCAGGAGGTCATCGATGGTGCCGAATTGCTGGATCAGTCCCACGGCAGTTTTCTCCCCCACCCCTGGCACCCCCGGGATATTATCAACTGCATCCCCCATCAGGCCCATGACCTCTACCACCTGCCGGGGTTCCACTCCATATCTCTCCCGGATCTCTTTCTCCCCATAGACCTTGTCTCGCATGCTGTCATAGATGCGGATCCTGGGTGAGACCAACTGAAACATGTCCTTGTCCCCGGACACAATCAGCACCTCTACTTCTGGCGTCTCGACTTTCATGGCCACTGTCCCGATCAGGTCATCTGCCTCGACCCCTTCCTGGACCAATAGGGGGATTCTGAAGGCCTCCACCACCTTACGGACATACGGGGTCTGGATCGCGAGGGCATCCGGCATTGGGGGGCGATGGGCCTTGTAGGCCTCATAGGCCTCGTGCCGGGATGTGGGTTTATCTGAGTCAAAGGCCACAACCAGATAATCTGGCTGTCTTTCCCGGACGATTTTATACAGCATATTCGTAAAACCATAAATGGCATTCGTAGGTAAACCCTTGGAGTTGGACAGATGCGGGAGGGCGTGAAAGGCTCGATAAAGGTGAGAGTGCCCATCGATAATGTAAAGACTTTTATGGCCCATAGCCTACTCGTGAAAGGTCATACCCAATCGCCGTCTCACCCATTTTATCTCATATACGATGCGACCGTGGTCGGTTTCCCTTTCATCTGCGGTTGACCTTTCCTGATGTGTTGATCAGCCCTCGTGATCAACCGACATGACCAGCTTAGCAGATTCCATCCGGGTTTACAATTGCCGCTGCGGGCATTGTTTGTTGGACTGAATTGTGATACTCTTAGCTTGAGAATTGATACAATTCAGGGTCCAATGATCAGAGCAGGTTTTTTCCAATTTAATCCCCTTTTCGGGAAGGTCAAGATCAATGTTAACAGTATCCTCGCACGGCTTTCTTCAGTGGAGGCCGATTTGCTGGTCTTGCCGGAGCTCTTCACGAGCGGCTATCAGTTCGTCTCCCGTCGGGAGGTGGAGCGGGTAGCTGAAAAGATCCCTGATGGCTATACCACCCGGCGGTTGAGCGCCCTTGCAAGGTCAAAGAGGCTATTTATTGTTGCCGGTCTCGCGGAACGTAAAGGTTCCGGTTTATTCAATTCAGCCATCCTGATCGGACCTGAAGGATTTATTGACGTCTACAGAAAAGCCCACCTCTTTTATGAAGAAAAACTGTGGTTTTCCCCGGGAAATACTCACTTTAAGGTCTGGGACATCGGTCTGGCTCGGATTGGGATTATGATATGCTTTGACTGGTTTTTCCCAGAAGTTGCACGCGCATTGTCGCTCAAAGGGGCAGACATTATCTGCCACCCGGCCAATCTCGTACTCCCTCACTGTCCAAATGCCATGATTACGAGATGTCTTGAGAATCGGGTGTACGCCATCACCGCAGATCGGGTCGGCTACGAGGAGCGTGGCGGAAAAGAACGTCTCTCCTATTTAGGTATGAGTCAAGTCATCAGTCCATCGGGTGAGACGCTTTATCGTGCCACTCGAGATAAGGAGGAGATCAAGATACTGGAAATAGATCCTGGAGAGGCCCGCAAAAAGGCAGTGAACCGTCATAATCACCTCATAAAAGACAGAAGAATTGATCTTTATCGCGAGCTGGTGGATCCTAGACCGCTTAAGAAAGTGATTAAGGCCAGGAAAAGGCCAACCCCTTTTTGATTTCATTCCCTCCCCTGATTACAGCAAGGGGACCATGAACGCTGGCGACATCCATAACGTGATCTCCATCCTCCGCAAGGAGGTTAAACGCTGGCAGACCCCCATTGTCGGCGTTATCGCTGATCGGTTTAAAGATCCCTTTCATGTGCTTATCTCCTGCCTGTTGAGCTTACGTACCCAAGATCGGACGACCGCACTGGCCAGCCAAAGAATATTTTCACTGGCGAATCGACCTGAGGAGATGGCCCCCCTGCCCGTCAAAGTTATAGAGAAAGCCATCTATCCGGTAGGTTTTTATCGTACCAAGGCGTATACGATTAAATACCTGTGTCGCGATTTAATTAAGAGATTTGGTGGAAAGGTGCCAGGTACCCTTGAAGAGTTATTGACACTCCATGGTGTGGGTAGGAAGACCGCCAATCTCGTCATTACACTCGGTTTTCACAAGGATGGTATTTGTGTAGATACTCATGTCCATCGAATTTCTAACCGTTTGGGGTATCTAAAGACACGCCGCCCAGACGAAACGGAGAGGGTTTTGCGAAAAAAGCTGCCACGACAGTACTGGAGTATTCTTAATGACCTCTTGGTACCCTACGGGCAGAATCTCTGTAAACCTATTTCCCCATTCTGTAGTTTGTGTAAAATTAGCGAGTATTGTAGCCGGGTAGGTATTACCAGGAGCCGCTAGATGTAGGTTAGCCACTCTTTATATCGCGTATCCCTCCCTTTGACTATCTCAAAGAATTGATGTTGCAGTAGTTTCGTAATCGGACCCGGTCGTCCCTGTCCTATTGTGCGTCCATCCACATTGATAATCGGGGTAATCTCCGCCGCTGTTCCTGTAAAAAATGCCTCGTCCGCTATATAAAGTTCATCGCGAGTAAATCGCTCCTCTCGCGTCGGCTTTCCATTATTATTTGCAATCTCCATCACACTATTCCTTGTAATTCCCTCGAGAATACACGTGAGCGGTGTTGTTTTCAGGACACCATTTCTCACTATAAAAATATTTTCTCCCGACCCTTCAGCAACATAACCCTCTGTATCCAGCATGATCGCCTCGTCATAACCCGTATTTTTGGCTTCCTGCTTCGCTAGCTGAGAATTAACATAATACCCCGTAATCTTGGCCCTGGTTAGACTGATATTAACATGGTGCCTCGGAAATGAGGCCACTTTTGCCCTAATTCCCGATTTAATTCCTTCCTCTCCTAGATAGCTTCCCCACGGCCAAGCCGCGATCACCACCTGCACTGGATTCTCACTGGCATAGAGCCCCATCTCCCCGTAACCCAAAAATACCAACGGTCTTATATAACATTCAGCTAGATTATTAACTCTCACAGTATCAAGAATAGCCTGCTCGATGATCTCTACTGAATAGGGAATTTTAACCTGGGTAATATGGGCTGAAGCAAACAGCCGCTTGACATGATCTCCCAGCCTGAATACTACTGATCCCATCTCGGTGCGATAGCAACGAATACCTTCAAATATCCCGAGTCCATAATGCAGGGTGTGCGTTAGAACATGAATGGTGGCATCTTTCCAGTCTACAAAACGCCCATCCATCCATATTTTTGATGTTTCCTGGATCATTTGTGTCTGCACATGCGCTCACTACTGTCCTCTAACGATATCAATATTATATTTGTTTTGTCAATTATAAATTATAAAATAGTAGTAGTAATAGAGTGTTGGATGGAGTGGGTAACGTCAGAATATGGTATGTTTGTGGAGGGTTGGATACGAGTTGACTTGTTGATAATGGTGGGGTTCATTGGTACTTGAAGCTTTGAATTAGATTTGCTATAGTGGGAGGTTCCGTTTTGAGAAACCATAATCTTAGCGCCTAATCGTGAGAAAAAGAGGGATGCTTGCCTCAGTGATAAATAAAACCCCTTGAGAAAAGGCCGGGAATCTGATATAATCCATTGATTTGTTATGAAAAATAGATATTCACAGGTGTTGATAAGATTGTGTGTAACTTCAAGGAAAACATATGAAAATTAAAGAATTATGGGAAGAAAGTCTTACTTTAATCCAGGGGAAAGTGAGCACGCATGTCTTTGAGACCTGGTTTCGTCCTCTCAGTCTACATACTTATGAGGACAAGGTATTTACAATCCTAGTGCCAAATAAGTTTTTTGGAGATCGGTTGAAACACCAGTATTATGATCTGATCCATGAGCAATTTAGTAAATTGACCCATGACCTGGATATAAAGATATTATTCACTGTAAAAGAACCGATTGATGGTCGGGAAAAGGGATTTCAGGAAAACGGCGAGATTGGAGTACAGAAGAAGGGAAGAAGCAAATCAAATCTAATCACAAAATATACTTTTGATAGTTTTGTGGTAGGAGCGAGTAATCAATTTGCGCACGCTGCCAGCCGAAAGGTTGCAGAACTGCCAGGAGAGGTTTATAATCCGCTCTTTATCTATGGGGGAGTCGGGCTGGGAAAGACACATCTCCTAAACGCTATTGGCAACTATGTCTTGGCTCACTCCCCATCCCCAAGAATTTCCTATATCTCTTCAGAGCAGTTCACCAATGAGGTGATCAACTCAATCCGCTATGATAAGATGGTGGAATTCCGGGACCGCTATCGAACAATGGATGTCCTGCTTATCGATGATATACAGTTCATTGCTGGGAAGGAGAGGACACAAGAGGAGTTTTTTCACACATTCAATACCCTCTATGAAAACAGCAAACAGATCGTGATCTCCAGTGATCGCTCGACCAAGGAAATGTCAGAGATGGAAGAGCGACTCAGATCGAGGTTTGAAATGGGCTTGATTGCGGATATCCAGCCCCCGGACATGGAGACGAAGACCGCAATCATAAAACATAAGTCCGAATCGGAGGGCATTCCTCTGGAGGATGGGGTGGCTCTCTTTATTGCCAGCCATATAAAAACCAATATCCGTGAGCTAGAAGGCTCACTCACCCGCTTAGGGGCCTTCGCCTCACTCACCGGCGAGCGGATCACGATAGAGTTTGCAAAAAAGGTCCTGGGGGACATCCTAGACGAGAAGGAAAAGGTGGTTACGGTGGATGAGATTCAAAAGGTGGTGGCAGAACGATTCCACGTCAAGATCTCAGAATTGAAAGCCAAGAAAAGGACCAAGACCTTGGTCTATCCCCGTCAGATTTCAATGTATCTCTGCCGCGAACTCACAGACCTCTCCTTTCCGGAGATTGGAAAGCACTTTGGGGGGAAGGACCATTCCACGGTGATCCATGCCTTTCGCCAGATCGAAAAGATAATACAATCTGATCCCCAGGTCAAAGAGGTTTTAGCGGAGCTGATCAAGAAAATAAGAATGAGGTAGCGGAAGAGGAGGATGGAGTATGAAGGTGAAGATACAACGAGGCGAGCTACTGAAAGGCCTCCTGCGGTTGCAAGGCGTTGTGGAAAGAAGAAATACGATGCCGATTCTTGGGCATGTCTTCATAGAAACGGATGCGGATGCCATCACCCTCTTCGCCACAGATCTGGAGATCGGGATCAAGAGTGCCTATCCTGCTAAGGTCCTCGATAAAGGGGCGATGACCATCGCGGGCCGAAAATTCTATGAGATTATAAGGGAGATTCCTGAGGGGGAAGTCCACCTTGAGGAACTAGAAAATCACTGGGTCTTGATAGAGTCCGGGCAGAGCCGCTTCAAGATCATGGGGCTTCCGGCCCAGGAGTACCCGGTGAAACCCCCATCTCCGCAAGATCCGCTGTTACGTATTCCGCATGGGGTCTTGTCAGAACTAATCCAAAAGACTTTGTTCGCGGTGGGTGAGAATGATGCCCGGTATATCCTGAATGGGGTACTGTTTGAACTACGGGCCGTGGGCGATCACCGATACTCTCTCCGCCTGGTCGGGACGGATGGGCATCGCCTGGCGATGATAGAACGGGAATTTGAGTCTCAGAAGCCGGCCGCCTCAGGCGGACAGGGAGCCGGGGACGAGGTGAGCGTCATTATACCCAAAAAGACACTCCTCGAGATCAAGAGGCTGATTGAGGAGGACGAACAAGAGCCCGAAGTGGGGTTTGCCAAGAACCAGATGCTCTTTCGCCAGGGCAAACTGTTGCTCCTTTCCCGTTTAATGGAGGGCACCTATCCCAACTATCAGCAGGTCATCCCGAAGGATAATGATAAGCACGTACGGGTGGGAAAGAGGCCTCTCGAGGGTGCCCTGAGGCGAGTCTCGCTCCTGTCGCGTGAAAAGACGAATGCGGTGAAGCTCCAGATCGAGACCGGTAAGATCTGTCTCTCCTCCAATAACCCTGAGATGGGGGAGGCCAGAGAAGATCTTCCGATCCCCTACAGAGGTGATGGGCTGAGTGCAGGATTTAATGCGCGCTACCTACTGGATATATTGGGAGCGATGAGCGGGGAAGAGGCCCAGTTGGAGTTTAAGGATGCTTTGAGTCCCTGTCTGGTCCGGGAGCCACAAGACAAGGACTATCTCTGTGTTGTGATGCCCATGCGCGTCTAGTTGTCATTCACCATGTGGCTAGACCGAGCAGTCTAAAGCGAGAGGCCATCCGCCTAAGGCGGATGGCCAGTCCGAGCGCGGGGCGAAGGACGTTATTCGTGAATTGTGGGAATTCCAGAACGATTAGCGTTTAACGTATAGCGGTTAACGAATCCTAGCACGGGCCCCCACATAGAAAAGGGGTGATATGGCAGATAAGGTCGAAACCAAGTATGACGCGGAGAACATCAAGGTCCTGGAAGGCCTAGAAGCGGTCCAAAAACGACCCGCCATGTATATCGGGAGTACAGGGCTGGGAGGCTTGCACCACCTGGTATACGAGGTTGTGGACAATAGCATCGACGAGGCCATGGCGGGTTCCTGTGACCGTATCGAGGTGATCATTCATGTGGATAACAGTGTAACAGTCATCGATAATGGCCGAGGGATACCGACCGGCATGCACACCGTCCAGAAGCGTTCGGCCGCTGAGGTAGTGATGACGGTGTTACATTCTGGCGGCAAATTCGATAATGAGGCCTATAGGGTCTCCGGCGGCCTCCACGGGGTAGGGATTTCAGTGGTGAATGCCCTGTCGGAGTGGCTTGAGCTTGAGATTAAACAAGCAGGGGATGTGTTCTATCAGGAGTATGAAAGGGGTCACCCCAAGGCCCCATTGAAGGTAAAGGGTAAGACCAATAAGAGTGGGACCAAGATCACCTTCAAACCGGATTCCCAGATCTTTGAGGTTCTGGAGTTCAGTTTCGACACCCTTGCCCAGCGCTTAAGAGAGCTGGCGTTTCTCAATAAGGGCCTTGAGATTATCCTATCAGATGAGCGGACTTCGAAAAAACAGGAGTTCTGCTACAAAGGCGGAATCACCTCTTTTGTGGAACACCTTAACGAGAACAAGAGCCCCCTTCACCCCCCGATCTATATTAGCAAGGATAAAAATGGCCTTCTGCTGGAAGTGGCCATCCAATATAACGATGGCTATTCTGAAAACTTATTCTCCTTTGCCAATAACATCAACACCCGAGAAGGGGGAACCCACCTGATCGGATTTAAGTCTGCCCTGACGCGTACCTTAAACAACTATGCTGTGGCCAATCACCTCCTCAAGGATGTGACCCTGACCGGGGATGACGTCCGAGAGGGACTCACCGGGGTGATCAGCGTTAAACTCCCCAACCCGCAGTTCGAAGGGCAGACCAAAGCCAAGCTGGGCAACACCGAGGTAAAGGGGATGGTAGAGGCCGCTGTGAATGAGGCCTTAAGCGAGTATTTTGAGGAGAATCCCCCCGTGGCCAGAAAGGTGGTTGAGAAGGCGGCGAATGCCGCGCGGGCCCGGGAGGCGGCGCGCAAGGCCAAGGAGTTAATCCGGCGTAAGAATGCCCTTGATGGCAGTTCTTTGCCCGGCAAGCTGGCGGACTGCCAGGAGCGTGATCCGGCCTTGAGTGAGATCTTCATTGTGGAGGGAGATTCAGCCGGTGGTTCAGCCAAACAGGGACGGGATCGGCGAAACCAAGCCATCCTTCCGCTCAAGGGCAAGATCCTGAATGTAGAGAAGGCCCGTTTTGATAAGATGCTCTCAAGCGAAGAGATCCGCACCCTGATTACCGCCCTGGGAACTGGGATCGGACAAGAGGATTTTGACATCAACAAGCTACGATATCACAGAGTCATATTGATGTGTGACGCGGATGTGGATGGGGCACATATCACGACCCTCCTGCTCACATTCTTTTTCCGCCAGATGCCGCAGATTATTGAGAAAGGGTATCTCTATCTGGCCCAGCCACCCCTCTTTAAGGTGAAGAAAGGTAAGGAAGAGAGGTATCTAGAAAGCGAAAGGGACTTTGAGGATTACTTCCTGAAGCTCGGGGCCCACAAGTCCACTTTGAAGGTCAGTGCGACCGGCAAAGAATATTCTGAGGACAAGCTTCTCCCCATCTTAAAAACGATGGTCAAATACAGGCGTTTTAGCTCTCTATTACGGAAGCGCGGGGTAACACCGGAAATTATTAACACACTTTTAAAAATGGAAATTAAGCAGAAGGCATTTTTTAAATCACAGGAAAAGGCAATAGAATTTCTTAAGGCCCTTGAGGAGTATTTTGCCAGTGCTTATCCGTCCGCCAAACGGAGAAAGATGACCCATGAACTCATCTCCAAAGAAGATGGCTTTTCTTTTGAATATTCTATCGAAATCAACGGTGAGCCGTTTAGGCACGAAATAGAGGCCGCCCTTCTGGAAGCCGTCGTAGAGTCGGTCGAATATAAAACAATCCTCGCCCTTTATGAAGAGATTAAGAAGGCTGGAGCATCTCCGTACCTGATCATCCATCCTGAGGAGGAAGAAAAGCTGATCCGATCACCAGAAGAAGTGGTTGAGCGGATCTTGGAAGTCGGCAAAAAAGGAGCCTCGATTCAGCGGTTTAAGGGGTTGGGGGAGATGAACCCGGAGCAGCTTTGGGAGACCACCATGAACCCCGAGAAAAGGACACTCCTGCAGGTCCGGCTTGACGATGCAGTGGCCGCCGATGAAATATTCACGGTGCTCATGGGGGATCAGGTTGATCCCAGACGGGTTTTTATCCAGAAGTTTGCCCAGGAAGTTAAGAATTTAGATATTTAGGTAAAAAGCGAGCCGCTGGCTTTGCCAGGGCGAGCGCGGGGTGTGGGGGCATCGGAGGACCTTTCCCTTCGTGTAGCCGCACGGGCCCCCACATATAATAATCATATGCCGACGGGTGAAAAGATTATACCGGTAAACATTGAAGAAGAAATGAAGACGGCCTACCTGGACTACGCCATGAGCGTCATCGTAGGCCGGGCCTTGCCCGATGTGAGGGATGGTCTCAAACCGGTGCACCGACGGATCCTGTATGCCATGTTCCGTGAGGGATTGCTTTCGACCCGGCGCTATTCCAAGTCGGCCGGCGTGGTGGGCGAGGTGATTAAGAAGTACCACCCCCACGGAGACGCTGCGGTCTATGATGCCCTGGTGCGGATGGTTCAGGACTTTAACATGCGTTATCCCCTGGTGGATGGCCAGGGCAACTTTGGCTCGGTGGATGGAGATCCGCCGGCGGCCTACCGATACACCGAGGTACGCCTCACCCGCCTGGCCGAGGAAATGTTGGCCGATATCGACCTGGAGACGGTGGACTTTGTGCCGAACTTTGATGACTCTACTTCCGAGCCGGTGGTGCTGCCCAGCCGGGTACCTACCCTCCTGATCAATGGCTCCTCCGGCATTGCGGTGGGCATGGCCACCAACATGCCCACCCATAATCTCGGTGAGGTGATTGATGGGCTGACCTTGGTCCTGGAGAACCCCGATGTGGGGATTGATGAGCTGATGCAGGTGATCAAGGGTCCAGATTTCCCGACTGCCGGCTTTCTCTTTGGAGTGGAGGGCATCGCGGATGCCTACAAAACTGGCCGGGGGATGCTGACCTTGAGGGCCCGGGCCATCGTAGAGCCCCAGGCCAAGACCGAGCGAGAGAGCATAATCATTACCGAGCTCCCCTACCAAGTTAATAAGGCCAGGCTGATCGAAAAGATCGCCGAGCTGGTCCGGGACCGCAAGATCGAGGGCATAGCCGATCTTCGTGATGAATCAGATCGGGAAGGCATGCGTATTGCGATCGAATTAAAGCGCGGCGAGATTGCCAGCGTGATCCTAAACCAACTCTACAAACATACACAGATGCAGAGCACCTTTGGGGTAATCATGCTGGCCCTGGTCAATAACCAGCCCCAGGTGTTGAACCTCAAGCAGCTACTGAGCTACTTCCTGGAGCACCGACGGGAGGTGGTGGTCCGCAGGACACGCTATGAGCTGAGAAAGGCCGAGGAGAAGGCCCACATCCTGGAAGGACTCAAGATTGCCCTGGATCACTTAGATGAGGTGATTACACTCATCAGGCGTTCTAGAGCCCCAGAGCCAGCCCGCGAGGCCCTGATGGGCCGCTTTGCGCTGTCTCAACCTCAGGCCCAAGCCATCCTGGACATGAAGCTGCAGCGCCTCACCGGCCTGGAGCGGGACAAGATCGTCTCTGACTATCAGGAGACCATTAAGCGCATCGAGTACCTACGCTCTGTCCTGGGGAGTGATGCCCTGATTAAAAAAATAATCAAGGATGAACTGCTGGAGATCAAGGAGCGGTATCAAGATGCCCGCAAGACCGAGATTATTCCGGCCACGGCCGAGATCAACCTGGAGGATATGATCGCACCGGAGGAGATGGTGATTACGGTCTCTCACACCGGTTATATCAAGAGAAGCCCCTTGAGCATCTATCGCAGCCAGCGGCGGGGTGGCAAGGGCAAAATCGGGATGGGGACCAAGGAGGAGGACTTTGTGGAGCAACTCTTTGTGGCCTCTTCCAGAGACTTTCTGCTTTTCTTCACGGATGCGGGTAGGATCTATTGGCAGAAGGTGTATCAGATCCCGGAGGCCGGTCGGGTGGCCAAAGGGAAGGCGATTATCAATCTCCTCCAGCTTGCCCAGGAAAGTGAGCATGCAGAAAAGGTCACGGCGATTCTCCCGGTTGCAGAGTTTCGGGAGGACCGCTTTGTGGTGATGGCCACCCAGAACGGGATTGTGAAGAAGACGGATCTGTCCGCCTATAGCAATCCACGGGCGGGTGGGATCATCGCCCTCACACTGGATGAAGGGGATCGGCTGGTAGCTGCCCACCTCACGGACGGGCATCAGGAGATCCTACTGGGGACCCGCCAGGGAATCGTAATCCGATTTGCAGAAGAAGCGGTTAGACCGATGGGCCGGTCCGCCATGGGGGTGAGGGGGATAGATCTTTATGAGGGCGATGAAGTGATCACCATGGAGATTGTAGATCAGCGGGCCGAGACCACACTGCTGACTGTGACCGAGAAGGGGTACGGAAAGCGCACCGCCCAGGAGGAGTACCGCACCCAGGGCCGTGGAGGAAAGGGAATTCTCACGGTCCGGATTACCCCACGAAATGGGCAGGTGGTTTCTGTGCTTCAGGTCGCCCAGGAGGACGAGGTGATCATTATCACGGCCGAGGGGAAGATCTTGAGGCTCCGGGTGGAGGGTATTCGGGTGAGCGGGAGAAACACGCAGGGGGTCAAGCTGATCGAGGCGGAAGATACACGTGTGGTCGGTGTGGCGATTCTCCGTGAGAAGGAGGACCATGCGGAGGTATAATGGTGGTGAAAGGGCAAAGGCCCAGTGGGGGAATTCTGTGCGTACTCCTTTTCGGGCTGGCCATTCTCCAGGGATGTGAGGACTCCCCCAAGAGGCTTGTAGAGCAGGCCGAGCAAAAATTCGATGCTGGAGACTATTTAGGAGCCATCACCTACTACGAGCAGGTCTCCGAGAACTTTCCCAAAAACCAGATGGCGGATGATGCCCTCTACTGGGCAGGAATCATCCACCACCTTTTTCTAAAGGACGATGACAAGGCCCTGCAGGCTTTTCAGAAGTTGACAAGAGACTACCCTGCCAGTCCCTTTACCACAGATTCGCAAAGCTATATTGCCCTTATACTTGAACGTCTTCAGAAAACTCCTCAGGCCATTGAGGCCTATGAACATCTCATCGAGATCAGTCCTGACATACATGTAATCCAAGAAAGTCACTTCAAGATCGGAGAGCTCTACCTTGAAGGGGGTGATCTGGATCAGGCCCGTAATGAGTGGGATGCCCTGCTTAAGAAATATCCTTCAAGTGCATTGGCAGACAAGGCCCTTTTCGGGATTGCCAGCACCTTTTATATTCAGGGGCGATGCAAAGAGGCCCTGAATTTTCTTGATCGGTTAATCAATGACCATCCTGAATCCGAACTGGCTATAGACGCAAAATTCCGGGCCGCCAGTTGTCTGGAGGAAGAGGGCCACCTCCAGGAGGCCCTGAACCGATTCAGGGAGGTTGCAGAGAGCTATCCGAACCGACTGGTTGTGGAGAAGAAGATTAAGGCCCTGGCCGAGCAGCTCAAGAGGTTAGAGGGTCAAAAAGGTTAATCCTATGGCGGCCAAGCCGTGAAGCTCTTGACCATGACCCTTCGGAGGACTTCCTTGAGACCCGAATCCTCTAGCGGTTTAAGATACTCCTGAATACAGAGTTCGAGCTCTGGACTCGGGTCTTGTGAGCTAGCCAGGCATTTTAGATCAGATGCCTGATCGGCCTGGGGTGGATCGGAGGCAGTGAGGGGTGGGTGACCGCCTCTCAAGATAATATCTTTAAAAACCGGATTTCTAAGATGGCCGTTGATTTTCTGGAGCAGTTTAGGCTTCAAAAGAGTGAGTTGATGCAGCCATACTGGACTATCTACCCAAAGGTGCAGCCTTCGATACTGGATACGGCTAATCACGGTATGAGCCGCGATCCTCTCACCTACAATCTGTTTCCAGCGGAGCCTTAGACTGTATTCCAGGACCCGGGTTTCAAGTCCATAGTTCTTGATTAACTTAGATAAAATTCGTGATACCCCTATCACTTCTGAGTCTCCCTGGGAGTGGCGATATCCTACACCGAGGGCCTTGCACACGTCAAGGACCTTTGAATTGATCGTTGAAGTTATTAGAAAGCTTGAAGAAAACATAAAGATATGTTATAAATTGTATATGGGGATGATCGCCTATGGCCTTAAAAGAAAAGATTGTTGCTACAAACAGCCGGGCCTATCATGACTATTTTATCGAGGAAAGTTATGAAGCTGGAATAAGCCTTGTGGGGACTGAGGTTAAGGCCCTGCGGGAGGGCCGGGTTAATCTGAGGGAAAGTTTCGCAAGAGTGGAGGGAGGAGAGGTTTACCTCTATCAGTGCCATATTAGTCCTTATAGCCATGGGAACATCAGTAATCACGAGCCGTTAAGGTGCCGTAAGCTCTTACTCCACCGGGAGGAAATCAGGAGGCTTTTTGGAAAAGCCCAGATCCGTGGGTATACCCTGTTGCCCTTGAAGATCTATTTTAAAAATGGTCTGGCCAAAGTAGAACTGGCCCTGGGCAAAGGGAAAAAGAGCCATGACAAGCGGGAGGCCCTAAAGAAAAAGGAGGCCCGGCGGGAAATCTCACGGGCGGTTAAAGCCCGATAAAGAGGGTTAATAGAAAATACTGTGAGGTGGACATAGTATGAATTTACACGTATTGGTCGTCTTACCATAGAATGGGGGCGACAGGTTTCGACGGGATCATGAGGTACAAGGTGGCATGTCGAGGTCCTCAAGGGCTCGTTAAACACTTGAGAAAAACACAACTGCCAATACAGAATTGGCACTCGCTGCCTAATTAGGCGGTGACGTCCGACGAGTGGTTGCCTGTGCTGCTCAGCGGATGTCAGATCAGCAGGCTGGTCCCGCCTTATGCTTGGGGAGGCGGGGCGAGAACAATCCGGGCTAGCGGCTATCTAAGGCCTGTCTCTGGGCAGAGGTAGCGGCGAATCTTAAACAGAGGCTAAGCATGTAGTCTCCTTGTGCTGAGGATCTTCGGACGCGAGTTCGATTCTCGCCGCCTCCACCATTTTTGGAGCTTTATGCCGGGACCTCTTCATAACGGCAAAGTGATCGACCTACATACGCATATTCTCTCGCAGGATCCAGGGTCTGGGTGCTACCTCTCTCCAATACGGCGCCCGCCGTTTAGATTTTTTAAAAGGCGCTATGGCCTCGATGGCGACCTATCTCTTCCCCATCAAAAACGTTATCACCTCAATTTGCTCAAGCACACTGAGATCCACCACAAGCTGGTCCATGGCAGCGTTTTTCCCCTGCCGATCAACGCCTCGGGCTTTTTGGGCCATCTTCCTGTCTCAAAGATTCTCAAAATCAATCGAATCGAAAGCCCCATCCAACGGGATTTTATGGTTAATAAGGAATTGGGTTTTCCTATGGAGGTTTTCACCAAGGGAAGTGGGTTAATCAGATGTCGCAGGCGTTAAGCACAGAAGTGGAAACGGCCAGGATCAAACCAATGGAGGTTTGAGGCATGATATCAACAGCGTTTTACGAGCGGCGGAGAGAGATCAGTCCAGTTGATTTTTATAATCGACGGATAACCGAACGGCGGAGGGAGGAATTCACTGTTTCTCAGGAGCATCGACGCCTGGCTTCCCAGGTTCGCCGCTATGAACGAGACACTTTTAAAATCCCTGTTTGGCTGCAAATCCAAGGCAGAGAGATTTGTGGCTATACTCACGATATTAGCCCTGAAGGCCTCCTCGTGTTTATTGATAGAGTCCTGAACGCTGGCACCGCGATGACCCTTAAATTTTCATTCGGGACAAATGTGTGTCATCTCAACGTTTCAGGACAGGTGGTCTTTTGTCGATTGGTAGAGAAAGAAGGATCTCCCTGGCAGGCGGTTGGGATTAAGTTTTCCGCCATTCGAGAATTTGAGAAAACAATCCTCACCTCAGCCGTTCAAGAACTCAAACATAGCCCTGCGTTGCAAGAGAAATCCTTGCTGAACATCCTTGTCTCCACAGACACCCTGGCCCATGAAATAACGGATTTTTTTGAGCGTAGGCAATTTGGGCTTCCCATAAGTTTTTCTAATCGCAGGAGGGAGGAACGAAGAACGAATAGTATTTCTTTCTCGAAAGAACGACGGGAACTTTCGCGGCAAGACAAATTCGGTCTCCTGGAAACATTGCAAAAAGATTCTTTAAAGACGCACCCTCAGGAAAGCATTAAGATGGTTCTTGGGAAAATAACAGGAATTGATCCCAATACAGTGGAAGAATCCACTGAGATACGCTCTCTGGGGCTAGAGTCGTTCGAGATGATTGAAATGCTGGCTGCCATTGAAACCGTATTTAACATAACACTAGACGATGGGGTTATTCTCCAGGTAGTGACCGTAAGGGATCTAATCAATCTAATAAAAGACTACTTGGAGTAGATCATTATGGGGATCAACTTAGTTACCGGTGGGACAGGCCATTTAGGAATCAGTCTGATCCATTGGATCCTGGAAAGAGACAATACAGTTACGTTATTGGTAAGGAGCAATTCCCTCAAAAAGTTTGGTGGATTCCACGGAATTGTGCGTGCTGTAAAAAGTTGTGGATCTGATTATCCGACTGATTGGATTGAGCAGCATATAAATATCGTGGTTGGGGATATTGCTAAGCCACGGTTGGGCTTAGCTCAAAGAGAATACCAAGAATTATCAAGGAAAACCACTGCGATTTATCATTTAGCAGCCCTGTTGGATTTAACTGCACCGTGGGAATTGCTTCAAGATGTAAATATAGAAGGCACAAGGCATGTTCTTGATTTTGGGTTGGCTTGCGTGGATCGGGCAGAGTTCCTAGGTCTGTACCATATCAGTACATTTGCAGTTGCTGGGACCGCTACAGGAACTTTTTATGAAACTGATTTAGATTGTGGGCAGCAATTTAACAATCATTATGAAAGGAGTAAGTTTGAAGCTGAAAGGCTAATAGCCGCATACAGAGAGAAGGGTTTATGTATATCTATATTTCGGCCGAGCATTATTGTGGGGGATTCAAGGACGGGAGAGACGAGAAGTTTTGAAACATTGTATAAGCCGTTGCATTTTTTATCACTCGGGTTGTTTGACCAAATACCAGCAAGGGGTTCGACGAAATTAAATCTCGCTCCAGTGGATAGTGTTGCAGAAGCGATTCATAGGATTGTAGAAAAAAACGAAGCAAAAAATCTGACCTATCATCTAATAAATAACCAAGAAATTACTTGCGAGTTTTTGATAAAGGTTGCTAGCAGG
>DATECO010000215.1:0-3231 GCA_035286865.1 Nitrospiria bacterium
GATTCTCCCGTTTTTCTTAACCTTCGGGATCCAGATCGGCTTGAAGGAAGGTGTGGGCGCTGTGAGTTTAGGACCCTCTGCGCAGGCTGCCGTGCCCGCGCCTATGGGATGACAGGCGACTACCTGACCGAAGAGCCCTTCTGCCTCTATCAGCCGGGTGTAATTGAGCCTGCTCTGATGCAGGATCTGGATACGCTGGCAGGTGAGCCGCTGGAGGGCCTTACCCTACCCTGGAGTGATCAGGCCAGGGGTGTGCTGGAACGGATTCCTTTTGTGCTGAGAGGACAGGTGATTCGAATGGTGGAAGGTTATGCGCTATCTCACCAGATCAGTTTCATCACGCCAGAGATTATGCAAAGGGCGAGGGAATCAAATTAAGTGGGTATCCGATGGATCTTGAGCTGACCCAAGAGCAGGAGATGGTGCGGGAAATGGTAAGAAAGTTTTGTGAGGCCGAGATTCAGCCAGGGGTCCGGGACTATGACCGCCGTGAGGAGTTCCCACAGGCTCTCTTTCAGAAAATGGCAGGTCTGGGCCTCCTGGGCGCCCCCATCCCGAAGGAGTATGGGGGTGCCGAACTGGATGCAATCAGTTTTGCGATTGTCATGGAAGAAATAGGGCGGGTCTGCTCGGCACTACGATCAGCCCTTTCTGTACAGACTGCGCTTGTGGAACTGTCGATTCTCCGGTGGGGGAACAAGGAGCAGATGAGACGTTACCTCCCGGCCCTCTGCCGGGGCGAGTTGATCGGCTGCTTCGGACTCACCGAGCCCAACGCAGGTAGTGATACGGCAGCCCAGCAAACCACCGCTATCCTTGACGGATCGCACTGGGTGATCAACGGGACAAAAGTCTTCATCACCAATGGCACCATTGCGCACTTGGCCCTGATCTTTGCTCAGACGGACTGGTCTGCTTCTCCGTCTAAGGCGGACGCCTCAGCCGGGGGAACAGCCAGGAAGGGGATAGCTGCCTTTCTCGTTGAAAAGGGGACAAATGGTTTTGGTGCGAGGGCTATTAAAGGCAAGCTGGGGCTCCGGGCCTCGGATGTGGCGGAGTTAAACTTCACAGATTGCCGTATCGCCAAAGAGGCCCTTCTGGGACAGGTGGGAGAGGGTCTGCATGTGGCGATGTCGGCGCTGGACCATGGCCGATACAGTGTAGCGGCCGGTTGTGTTGGAATTCTAGAAGCCTGTTTGGAAGCCTCGGTTCAGTATGCAAAAGGGCGAAGGCAATTCGGAAAGCCCATCGGGGGATTTCAATTGGTCCAAGACATGATAGCGAGAATGTCGGTGGACCTGGAGGCGGCCCGGCTGCTGGTCTATCGGGTGGGGCAGATCAGACAGAAGGGGCGAGAGGCTACCCTTGAGACCTCACAGGCCAAGTATTTTGCCTCAGAGGCGGCGGTTCGGGCGGCAGCAGATGCTGTTCAGATCCATGGGGCCTATGGCTATGTGGATGAATCGCCGGTAGAACGCCACTATCGGGACGCCAAGGCCACCACCATCTATGAGGGGACTTCCCAGATCCAGAAGCTGATTATTGGCAGCCACCTGTTAGGAATGAAGGCGTTTGTGTGAGTGATAATAAAATGTTCATCTCAAAGGCATGTGTATAAAAGCCCCTTGAAGGGCTGGGAGTGTCTACCTTCCTGGACGTACCGTAGCCCTCTGAAAATTCAAGTCAAAAGTAGCTGTCTCACGGAACCCTGTCTATTCCCTTAGACAGGAATCATCCAACTCGAATGAAAGCCACAAGCAGATCGGATCTGTCCTAATAAAGGACAATGGGCAGAATCCCTTTATGATATCGAAAGATTTCGATTGAAATCGAATGATGGAATTGTCTTGACGCAGGCATGGCATGGCTATTGCAAAAAACATATCTGTACAATGCAGAGATATAGAGTATCGGAGGGAGGTGTGTCGGATGAGACGCACAGAATTTCTGACCGAAAAGCATGAATTCCATGAACTCACTGCCGCCGTTCTCATGGAACAGGAGGTGGTGTCGTGCCTGCGCAAGGATTCAGGGCGGCATGTTGCCTCGCAGCTGACCAAGCTCAACTTCGGGAGCCTGCCGGTGGTGAATGACGACGGGACTCTCGTAGGGCTGGTGAGCGAGTTTGACCTCCTCAAGGTCCTCATGAATGGCGGGAAGCTTGAGACGGTCACGGCCGAGGAGATCATGGCACCAAAGGTCACTGTGGTCCAGGAGGATACGCCGGTAGACGGGATCATCCGGCTTCTGGAGACAGGACATCTCATTCGTGTGCCTGTTGTGAGGGATGGAAAGCTCGTGGGGATTGTGGCCCGGCGAGATATTCTCTTTGGCTACATCAAGTCCACGGCCACCTATTGGCCCTGACGGCGTTGAGACAATACGCGGAGAAGGCGGTAGGGCTTTCTCCGGACGGTTAAAACCTTGAGATGATTAGGTAGGAGCAGGGAGGTGAGGTATGCCATGAAGACCAACGAGAAGGTTACAAAATTTAAAAATTGGTGGAAGGGATCTAAGGGGGGGACGGCGAAACCGGAGGAGCTCACTCTTCTTGAGCGGCTGAAGAACCTTTTCGAAAAGGAAAAGATTCCCTATCGGTTGATACCTCATTGGGAGGTTTATACTGCACCGGAGCTAGCCGCTTCCATCCATATCCCAGGACGGAAAGTGGTGAAGGTGGTGGTGGTTTGGGCTGATGGGGAGTATGTGATGGCGGTTCTTCCGTCTCATCGCCAATTGGATTTGACCCGTTTTGCTCAAGTGATTGCGGCGCGCCAGTTGTTGCTCGCAAAGGAGTGGGAGGTGGGAAAACTCTTTCCGGACTGTGAAGTCGGCGCAATGCCACCTTTTGGAAATCTCTATGGTCTCCGGGTCTATGTGGATATGTCGCTCATCCTAGAGCCTCTCATTTATTTCTCAGCGGGGTCTCACCACGAAGTGGTGGAGATGCGCTACGAAGATTTTGAACGACTCATCCACCCGGAGGTAGATCATTTTGTACTGGAACCGTTGGAGAAAGCGAGCGGGTTCTGAAGGAGGACTTTATGATCAAATGGTCCGGACTGCTGACCCATGCGGGGCGAAGGCTTACTGTAGTGCTCATCGTATTTTTAGGAGTAGTGTCGTTTTCCTTATGGGCAGCGGGTGAAGCACCGAAGGCACCACTATCAATCGCGGTCCCCAAGGAGTATCAGGATAAAAAGATGCCCAGTGGCGGATGGACGGACCCCA
>DATECO010000216.1:0-2744 GCA_035286865.1 Nitrospiria bacterium
GAGGACCGTGGAGTGCAGCCCTTGCCTAAGCCGGTGGTGCAGGGTGGGCGATCACCGATGTATGATGGAGATTGAGGTGGGTGAAGTGTTCGAAGCTGTTAAAAAGATCGTTAATCGTTAAACGGTATACGTTAATCGTGAAACAGCCTGTATTATTGCGAATAACGAATAACGGTTAACGAATAACGAAACCGAGTGGAGGAGGTAAAATGGCCATCGACAAAGAACTACTGGCGATCCTGGCCTGTCCGAAATGCAAAGGGGATATTCGTCTCAGTCAGAAGGGAGATGGACTAATCTGTGATACCTGCCGTGTCATGTACCCGATTAAAGACGACATCCCCGTGATGCTGATTGACGAGGCGATCCCCCTGGAAAAGAGTTAGGTCCGTTATGTCAGTTCATTCCGTTAAGTCCGTTAATGAACATAAGAGACTTAACGACGGAAATGGATAGATGGGCTCAGAGGGTCAAGGGTCTAACGGATGTAACGGACACAACAGAGCTAACGGAAATAACAGACCTAACGGAAATACCGGTATACATGATTAAATCGATTAGACATTTTATTGGGTATCACCGGATACTCCTGAGTATTATGGCGGGAATTGCCATCTATATTTTTGCGAAGCCTACCCACTTGAGTATCCTTGCAGGTCTGCCTGTAATATTGGCGGGTGAGGGGATACGGATCTGGTCATCCGGATATATCACCAAAAACAAGGTTCTGGTGCAGGATGGACCTTATGCCCTGGTCCGTCATCCCCTCTATTTTGGGAATCTTCTGATCGGGTTGGGGTTCACGATCATGGCGGGAAAAGTCAGCCTCCTTGCCTTGTTTCTGGCTGCATTCGCAATCATCTACTTTTCGACGATTGCGGAGGAAGAGGAGTTTCTCCAAAATAGATTCGGCTATGAATTTTCGGAATATGCACAGCAGGTTCCTCGCTTTATTCCATGGGCAACGGCTACACCGACCGGTGAAGAAAGATTTAAGTGGGAGCGGGTAAAAGGCCACAAGGAGTATAAAGCCTGGGTGGCGATCGGGCTCTGTCTCGTCCTGATGGTGTTTAAATCTTACTATGTTGCGTAACACCCAGGTGTGGCGATGGGCCTTTCTGGCGGCGATCTCATTTTTGCCGGCGTGTGCGGGTTCTCCATTTACTGGCTTATCCTCCGCCTTAGGCGGATCAGGCAGACTAGAGGTCAGGCCGGATTTCGAGACTTCCTTGGTTGGAGAGAGGCCCTCTCTATTTCAAAAAGCGGTCGAGTTGGAGGCACTTATCCAGAAGCGACACGTGGCGCAGGATGGGCTACTGGCCTATGGGATCGGGCTGGCCTCCCCGGACTCGGAAGAGGTGATCGGCATGGCCTTTTCGGACATGGCCATTTGGTCGGGCTGTTACGTTGCGGCGCAGGCATTTCGGTATGCCGTTACGGGTGACCCGGCTGCGGAGAAACAGGTCCGCACATCGGTTCAGGGCCTTCACCTCCTCCAAGAGGTCACAGGCAAGAGGGGATTATTGGCCCGGGGTATCAAAGGATGGGATGATGAGAATCCTGAGAAGGGTTCGAATTGGCACCGGGGGGTTGGCCCGTTCTCGCGCTACCAGTGGCTGGGTGATGTGAGCGTGGATCAGATAGATGGGGTCCTCTTTGGATATGCTGTGGCCTATGACTTGATAGGAGATCAAGCGCTAAGGCAATCCATTGCGAACCACGTAGGAGCAATCTCAGACCATATCATAGGCCACGGCATGATCATACAGGATGTGGACAGTGGACCCACAAAGCATGGAGACCTCAAAGCAGGCTTTTTTTCTGAGCCCCTTAATTCACTCATTGCCCTCGCAGTGGTCAAGGCGGCTTACCACATGACAAGGGATGAGAGGTATCAACAACACTACCTGGATCTTGTCCATGTAAATAATTATCACAAAAGAGCAGTGAGGGCCCGCGATCCCTGGTGGGAGGTGTTCACGGGAGTGAATCATTCCGATAATAACCTGGCCTTTTTGGCCTATTACACACTGCTACGGTATGAAGACGACCCCGTGTTATCGGGCTATTATTTAAAGAGTTTGGACCGGACCTGGAACGTTGTTCGCGAAGAGGGAAATCCCCTCTTTACGTTTATTTATCAGTCCCTGTCCCCGGCCGGGAACCGCGATGCACAAGCCATTGCCAAGGCCATAGAAACTTTGCGCCTGTTCCCTGTGGATCGCAGGAACCATCGAGTGATGAATAGCACAAGACCTGAGGTTTGCAAATCGCTCTGGCGTGATCGCTTTGACAGGAGGCAGTCCTGCCGACCAGTTCCGATGGATCTTCGGCCGGCGGACGTTTTTGAATGGAAGGAAAACCCTTACCGGCTGGATGGGGGTGGGGAGGGCAATCTGGAATTCAGCGGGGTGGACTATCTCTTGCCCTACTGGATGGGAAGATACCACGGATTCATTTCAGAGTAAAAAGTTGTGTCCGTTTTGTCCGTTTGGTCAGTTTAGTCCGTTAACTGACGAACGGACTCAACGGAATTAACGGACTTAACGCAATTCGATGAAGCGTCGCGAAAAACTATCGGTCACTCTAATCACTTACAACGAGGAGACCAATATCCAGGAGGCCTTGGAGAGTGTCCGATGGGCGGATGAGATCATAGTGCTTGACTCCTTCAGCCCAGACCGCACGCTTGAAATCTGCAAAAAATATACGGACAAAATTATTAGTCATGAATTTGTAGGTTA
>DATECO010000217.1:0-2861 GCA_035286865.1 Nitrospiria bacterium
ACCTCGAAAGCCACTTCATAAGTGGAGTCTCCCACCTTACGCCAGTCGGTCTGTTTTCGCTCGGCCACCAGGTCAAAGGCCTCTCCCATCTTGATCTTGATGGTCTCATCCTTTGGGGTGTGGTCTATGCGATCCTCGCCCACAAGCTGAAGGCTCCCATCGGTATCGGCCTTGTAGACCCGCACAGTCCCCTTAGGTAAGGGCATGCCCAGGTGATTCTCTTTTTTATTGGCAATTTCCACATAGACCCCAACCTTCTGATTTGAGATAGGCACTCCATACTGCGTCCGATAGTACTGTTGCACCCCGTAGTAGAGGAATTGCTTTGTGACCGGGATCTGGTTGGCATTCAGGAGGCTGACCTGCTTGGTTTGGTTATCCTTGATGGTGGTGGGCCTCTGGAGGCTGTAGAGATGGTACTCAAAGAAGGCCTGTTCGGTAAATGGTTCCGTAGCAGACTTTGCGGCGAAATCGGCTAGCATTCGAATGCCTTCCCGATGGCCATACTCATCGAGGACTCTGTTGACGTCTCCAGCCACCAGTTTGAGCCTTGCATTTCGATAGGTGGTCCCGCTTTTGTTGTCCAAGGTCACCCAGCCGGTCAGATCCATTCCCCGATCCTCCTTGTCCAAAACCATCACATAATCGGCTTTCCAGTTGATTCCCTGGGTCAGGTAAGTGGTTTCTACTTTCTGAGGACGATTCAGGCTGTTTTCTAACCGCCATACCAGGGTGGGCTTGGCAATGAGATTTTCGGGAAGACCCGGGAAGATGAGTTTTCCAGGATAGTCGGTGAAAATCCGATCTCCCATCCTGTAGACCAGCCCGCTATTGGTGCTGAGGATCGTGATGGGAACCTCCACTCCATCTTTTAAGACCTTAATCTCCTGGCCCACGAATTTATCCAGCAGCTTTTGAGGAGTGAGAAGATCATATTCATAATTTTGCTCCAGGACTTCCAGACTAGAAGGATCCGTCAGGGACTTGATGTGAACTGTCTGGGGCATAATCTGGGCGGCTACCTCTGTAAATTTGAGGTCGGTCAATCCTTTGAGCAAGCGGATCTGTCGGTTCTCCTTCACAAGCCCGATGTTGCTGTTGTAGACCGTGACCGAGACATCTTCCTGGTCCTCAAGAGTGGTGGTGAAATCATGGGGTTTTAAAGGCTGACTGGATGCCTGACTGCCTTTGGATTGTAGGGAAAAAACCACCAGCGCTGCAGCAAAGGCCAAGGCTGCAATTTTCAAAAGTGTTTTAATTCTTAATTTCATTTCTGTCCTCCTCTGTTTTTGGTTTAGAAGCCAGTTTTGGGGTTCTTGATCTCTTAGACAGAGGAGAGCAGAGAAAGGTTCCAAGAATTTTCGAGGGTAGGATCTTACTGAATTGGCTGGTCTATTTCTTGAGTTTTTCCTTTGTCTTCTGGGAGCAGGATCGTGAGTTTGATCCGAAGCGGCGAAGGGACCTTTGCCAATGGTGTCAGGGCTGAAGGAGGGAGCTGGGATTCAGACTCGATCTTGCCAAGTGAGGCCAGGTCAGTTCTGAACTGGCCATAATGATTATCCGGGATAATCAGCCAGACTCTCTGCGGTTCAAGGAGCAGATTTCGTTCCCCCTTTTCGTTTCTCTCTTCAGATGGAAGATATTCACCCCCCACCCGCTTGGCCAGATCCTCCAGTTTCTGCGTTAGAACCTTCATCCCTTCGAGGGGCTCTTTAGGTGAGAAGGTAAGCTCAATGTTAGCCTGTTGAACAAATTGGGAAGCAGGGGCCATATGTAATGTCCCACTTTTTGATTGTTTAGCATCGCCTGGTGATATACCCAGTGTTTCCGCAGCTGAATCCGGTTTGATTTCTTCCCTTGTGCCAGCCACGCTGGATTGTTCCTCTAGCACCCCTCGTCTTAGGGGGCTTGCGAGAGGGGGTGAAGAACTAACTTCATCAGCCCCCTTAGGTCTATTCTCTATTAATGTTGAAGGTTCGTTGGTGGGCGGTGCAAGATCCTTCATGATTTGCGGTTCGGATCTTGATTGCATCGATCGCAGTTCTGTCTGATCCACCTTAGGCGGAGGCTGGTTGGCATGATAGAGGTAGACCGCTAGCCCAGCCACCAGGAGTATGGCCATGGCATGAATGGGTATTTTGTTTTTGATCGGCAGGAAGAAACGATGCCACAAGCTTGGCTTTTCGGCCTCCTCCCGGATTTTGGCCATGACCTTCTGTAAAAAGCCAAATGGAGGATCGATAGCGGGGAGGTCGGCCACAGCCCTGATACTCTGGGTAAGGGTTTGAGCCACGGCCTGGCAGTGGTGGCAGGATGAGAGATGACCCTTCACGGCCCGGTAGTTCACTTCGTCGAGGTGGCCTTCAAGATATTCCGAGAGTTTTTCTTGAACCTGCTCACACTTCATTCTTGTGCCTTTGTTGAATAAAAATGGGGGGCAAGTCTGGCCTTCAGGGTCTGTCGGGCCCGGTGTAATCGTGACTTTACAGTCCCCAACGGAATGTCCAGAACCTCAGCAATCTCCTCATAGGGGACATCCTGCAGGTCGTGGAGAAGGATGAGGAGTGCATCATCGGCTTTGAGGCCATTGAGTCCCTGCTGAACCTGCTCACGGATCTCCTGCTGCTCGGCCTCCTGGGCCGGATCCAGTCCGGGATGGGAAAGGCTTCCCATCGGCCCTCCATCTCCCTCAGGATCGGCGACTTCTAATGATACCATGCGCTTCCTCGAGGCGATCAAGCTATTTCGACGATTTTTTGCCCGATTGATGGCGATCCGGTAAAGCCAGGTCGAAAAGCTGGACTCGCCCCGAAATCGCTTGATACACCGATAGGCTGATATAAAGACCTCTTGGGCCGTTT
>DATECO010000218.1:0-3558 GCA_035286865.1 Nitrospiria bacterium
GCGCATGCTGGCAGAAAAAAGGTATCAAGCCGAAAAAAAAGCCCTGCGTGCCCCGATCAAGCCCAGCGGGGCACAGGAATGATCCCTGATCCACAGGTAAAGACTCGATCTATGAAATCCCTGGACGCGGATCAGGGAGTGAGATACTCATCCGCATGGTAAGAGCTTCGTACCAGTGGCCCGGACTCCACATGACCAAAACCCATGGCCAGGCCCTCGGCCTTGAGTTGGATAAATTCGTCTGGAAGGTAGTAGCGGGCTACGGGAAGGTGGTCCTGGGTCGGCTGAAGATACTGCCCCAGGGTGAGGATATCACATTTAATTTTTGCAAGATCGGTCATGACGGCCCGGACCTCATCGAAGGTTTCGCCGAGGCCTAGCATCAGGCCGGTTTTAGTGACGGCCCCGAAGGCCTTGGCCCTGCACAAAAGCTCCAGTGACCGGTGATACTTGGCCTGAGGTCTCACTTTGGAATAAAGTCTCGGAATGGTCTCGGTGTTGTGGTTTAAGATGTCCGGCCGGGCCGATAGCACCGTCATCAGGGCTTCTTGAGAGCCCTTAAAGTCGGGGATCAGGACCTCCACCCGGCAGCCCGGAGTCTGCTCGCGTATCCTTTGGATCGTCCTGGCAAAGATTTCTGCCCCGCCGTCAGAAAGCTCATCGCGATTGACCGAGGTGATCACAGCATGCTTGAGCCCAAGCGTCTTCACTGCCTCCGCCACCCGTTCAGGCTCTTCTAGGTCCAGCTCGGTAGGCCTCCCCGTCTTCACGGCGCAGAATCCACAGCTCCGGGTGCAGACATCCCCTAGGATCATGAGGGTGGCCGTCCCGCGGTTCCAGCAGTCCCAGATGTTGGGGCAGCGGGCCTCTTCACACACCGTATGAAGCCTTAACTCTTTGACCAACTGTTTAAGCCCAAGGTATTGAGGCCCCCGCTGGATCCTGACCTTAAACCAAGCGGGAAGTCGCTTCTGTTCTGTCGCTTGATCCTTCATCATCATGAGTATACCTTATTCACCACCTCAGCAGGGCCGATCCCCAGGTCAGGCCCCCGCCAAAGGCCGCGGTGAGGATCAGATCGCCCGGCTGGATCTTTCCCTCTCTGACGGCAGTATCCAGGGCAATCGGAATTGAGGAGGAGGAGGTGTTGCCAAAGCGGTCAATCGTGGTGATACATTTCTCAGAAGGGATTCCCATGTCTTTGGAAAGCTTCTGGATCATCCGGGCATTGGCCTGGTGCAAAAGGAAATGATCGACCTTTTCAATGTCTAGCTTGTGACGGACCAGCAGTTCAGAAATTGTCTTTTTCAAGATCCGGGTGGCGATCCGATAGAGGGGAGCCCCCTTCATCTTCAATGTGTGCAACCCTTCCGCGAGAACTTCCAGAGTGAGAGGGCGCCTCGAACCCCCTCCGGGAAGACGGATCAGTTGCCAGCGGGAGCCATCTGCATGGAGCCGGATGGAAAGCAGCCCCCGATCCTCGGTGGTCGACTGGAGCACCACCGCCCCCGCCCCATCCCCAAAGAGGATTGCGGTGGCCACGTCCCGGGGATCGAGAAACCGGGACTTCACCTCTGCGCCGATGACTAAGAGTGTATGAGCATTCCCGCTCCTGATGTACTGATCCGCAATCGAAAGGGCATACAGAAATCCGGAGCAGGAGGCAGCAATATCAAATGCCGGAATACGATTGAGGCCGAGATTTTGCTGTACGAGACAGGCCGTGGAGGCCATGCCCATATCGGGGGAAGTGGTGGAAATTATGATACCATCCAGATCGAGAGGGCGAATCTGAGCCGCCTCCAGGGCCGCCCGTGCGGCCTCCGTCGCGAGCGTCGAGGAGCTTTCTCCCTCCGAGACCCAGTGTCGTTCCTTAATCCCCGTCCTACGCAAGATCCCTGCCGGGGCCATTCCGGTGAGCTGGCAGATCTCCTCATTGGTGACCACCTTTTTGGGGAGGTATGAACCTGTCCCGATAATCCTGGATCTTCTTAATGTCTTGGCCATTTGGGTGAGATTATAATCATAATGTCGTTTCAAGTCAAAAGAATTGGAGGAAATTTCACAATAATGATAAGGTAGTGTTGACAGCTCCTTAGATAAAGTGCTATGTTTAAAAACGTGAAGAATTCTACATCAAGCCTCTGCATGGGATTCACACTCATCTTCGTTTTGCTCCTCTCAATTCAGTTGACGGGTTTGACCTGCCTCCAGGATTTTCAGACGCTCATCTCCACTGGAGATCGTCTGGCTTCCAGCGAGGTTGTCTCAGAAACCGTGGCTGATGGCCCCATAAAAGGGGCAGCTCTACCACCATCTCAAAAGGCCCTCAGCCATGACTGCCCCTGCCACTATATGGTGACCTATTTGTGTGCCTTTGCACTGACCTCAACCCCCTTCACAGGCACGCTGGCTATCCCCACTGGCCAGAGGGTGGACGATCATCTTCCTCAGTCCATTTTCCGCCCCCCGCTTTCCCTTCTGTAAATTCCGTTTTAGAGCATCAATTCCAATCGTTCTAAACAGGTTCCGCTAGAGATCTACGGGTCTGTTTATACATTTATATATTTACAGAAGAGGAGGTCCAGTTGGGTACCTCGAAACCATTCTTGTGTGTTTTAGGGACAACCCTGGTTGCGCTGCTCCTGATGATCGGCGAGGTCAGGGTTTTGTTGGCAGGAGAAATAACCGGCAAAACTTACACTCTGTCAGAGATCCTAGCCATCGCTCAGGAGAAAAATCCATCCGTAGCGGTCTTGCAGGCCAATATCAAGGCTGCTCAGGGAGAATTGACCTCGTCCAGGGCCTATCCCAACCCCGATTTGGAGGTTGAACTCGGCAAAGGAAAGGCCCTCGAACAATCCGGTTCTGCCTATGAGCGTGAAGAAAGTTTTGGCCTGGGCCAGTCGCTGGAGTGGCCGGGGAAGCGGCTTTATCGCCGCAAGGCCGCTGAGGCCGAGGTCAGTGGCGCCCGCGAGGAATTGGAAGGGTTTCGATTGGAACTGATCGCCCAGGCGAAGAAAGCCTTTTTCAGTGTGTTGTTATCTGAACGGGTCTTGCAGGTCTCTGCCAAAAATGTGGAAACGGTACAGGCGCTGGTGAACTCCGCCACGTTGCGGGTCGAATCAGGCGAGGCCCCGGAGTTAGAACTGATCAAGGCCCGAGTGGAATTCTTAAAAGTGACAAAGGAGCTGAGACGGGCGGAAAACCGTGTGGCCATCGCCAAGGCTGTGCTCAACAGCCTTCTAGGAGGGGCGTTGGGAAAGGACTACGAGATCATGGGTGAATTTTCAGGATCAGAGAGACGTTTTGAGGTATCCCAACTCATTGAACGTGCACTCACACGGCATCCCATGATCCTCCGTGAGGAAAAGGCGGTGGAGGCCGCGGGCTATGTGCTGTCGCTGGAGCGGCAGTCACGGGTTCCTGATCTCACGGTCAGAGGTTTAATAAGCGAGGAAATTGACAAGCGTGCCTACGCCATTGGTCTTTCCGTCCCGTTTCCCCTTCTCTATCAGCGGCAGGGAGAGATCGCCACGGCTCGGGCGACGCAAACAA
>DATECO010000219.1:0-11613 GCA_035286865.1 Nitrospiria bacterium
GGGAATCGATCCCACAAAGGTGTAGAGGGTGAATCGGGTCAGATTCATCTTGGCGATCCCGGCGGGCAGTGAAATAAATGTCCTGATGACAGGCAGTAGGCGACTGAAGAAAATGGCGGCATCGCCGTATTTTGCAAACCAGAGCTCTGACCGCTCAAGCTCACCCTTGGACAGTAGCACATACCGGCCGTATCTTTCGATGAAAGGTCGCCCCCCGTAGACACCCATTCCATAGGCAGCCCAGGACCCGATGACATTTCCTACCGCCCCAGCCAGGGTGACCAGTATTAGGCTCATCTCCCCCTTCCAGACAAGATACCCCGAAAAAGGCATAATGATCTCACTGGGCAGGGGAATACAGGCGCTCTCGATGGCCATGCCCACCACAATGCCGGTGTAGCCGAGCTTTGAAATGGTCCATATCACGGCCTCACTCAGGCTGTCAATGATCGCCTCGACCATTTTCGTCCCCTAACCTCCAGCCATGGTCGCCAATTAATGGTACAAAGACACAGCCGTTCAGGATGATGTCCTCGACCCCGGTGGGGGCTTTCACGATCTTGTGCAGAACCTGAGTCTTCCGGTCTCCAATCGGGATCACTATCTTCCCAGAGACCTTCAATTGAACCACCAAGGGAGGCGGAACACCAGGTGATCCAGCAGTGACCATAATCGCGTCAAAAGGGCCCTCCTCAGGCCACCCCAAGGTCCCATCCCCTACCCGGATCGTCACATTCAAACACTGGAGTCGGGTCAGGATCTCACTTGCACTTGCGACAAGGCCTTCTAGCCGCTCGATGGACAAGACGTGCCTCGCCAGCCTGGCCAGGACAGCAGTCTGGTAGCCTGAGCCCGTGCCGATCTCCAGGACCTTCTCCATGCCGTTCAGCTCAAGCTCCTCGGTCATGGTCGCGACCATGTAGGGTTGCGAAATGGTCTGTCGCTCATCGATGGGCAGGGCGCAGTCCTCATAGGCCCGTTCCCGTGACCCCTCATCCACAAAGAGATGCCTGGGGACCGACCTCATCGCCTCCAGCACCCGCTCATCCTTGATCCCCCGGGCTATGAGTTGCTCGCTCACCATCCGGTGGCGGGCCTGTTCATAATCAATCATGTTCTAGCAAAGACTCCCACGACTTAAGCCGGGCCAGCGTCTTATAGTCCGTGAGGTCTAGCTTGAGAGGGGTCACGGAGATCTTGCCGGCCTGCAGGGCCTCGAAATCGGTGTTTCTGCGCCCCTCAAAAACGATCCGATTTCCTGCGATCCAATAGTATTTCTTTCCCCGGGGATCCACCTTCTCCACAATGACATCCTCATAGACCCTTTTACCCAAACAGGTGAACTTCACGCCCTGAATTTTTTCCTTGGGAAGATCGGGGACATTCACATTGAGAAGGGTATCCCTGGGAAGACCCTTTTTCAAGATCTGCGAGGCTAGCTGTTGGGCAAATCGCGCAGCCACATCGAAGTGATAATCACCCTCGCCCGAGATCGAGATGGAAAAGGATGGAATGCCCAGGAGAGTGCCTTCCATGGCGGCCGAGACGGTTCCGGAATAGGTGACGTCATCTCCCAGGTTTTCTCCCTTGTTAATCCCGGCGACTACCAGAAGCGGTTTACCCTTCATGATGCGGATACCGAGATTTATGCAGTCCGTGGGTGTCCCACTGACGGAGAAAACCCGTTCTTCAAGCTGTTCTACACGGAGAGGTTTATGCAGCGTCAAGGCATGGCCAGCGGCATTTCGCACCCGGTCAGGGGCCACAACATAGATCTCCCCGATCTCCTTGAGGGCCGCGGCCAGGATATGAAGTCCTCTTGAATGGACCCCATCATCGTTAGAAACCAGAATTCTTACCGACTTTCTCCGCATTATTATTGTGGGGGCCCGTGCTGGACGGAATTTTTATCGGGGCGGGCGGATTTGCTACCCGCACCGCTCCATATGAACAATAGATCATTGGAGCAATAGACCGCAGTGGAGTTGGATAAAATCTCACCTATTGCTCTATTGTTCCAATGCTCCACTGCTCTGAAATTTGCAAGGAAAATTTCTCGGGGCGGGCGGATTTGAACCGCCGACCACTCGCACCCCAAGCGAGTGCGCTACCGGGCTGCGCTACGCCCCGATGAAATTTCAAATTTTCCGGATGTCCTTCAAAATATCTTGTAGTTCTGTCTTGACCTTCTTCAGAATATCTGGAACCTTCTTGCCTGACTTCTCGGGAACCTCCCCCTGTAACTTCTTTCTGGCACCGAGAATGGTGTAGCCCTCCTCGTGGAGCATCTGCTTGATTTTCATGATCAGATCGATTTCTTTACGTAGATAGACCCGTTGTCCCCCGCGGTTCTTCCTAGGTTTGAGCATGGGGAACTCAGTCTCCCAGTATCTTAGGACATAGGCTTCAAGCCCTGTCAGGCGACTCACCTCACCAATCTTATAAAAAAGCTTTTCTCCCATCAGATTGATAGTAGATTAAAGGGCTGCTAAAGATCCCACTTTAGCAGGCAGGACTGCGCTCTCTGTGTAGGTTTAGACCTTCAAATATTAACGTATTTCTTAAACACCTGGCTTGGCCGGAAGGTCACCACCTTGCGCGGGGTGATTCCGATTTCCTCCCCCGTCTTGGGATTGCGACCCTTCCTGGACCTCTTGCTTCTCACCACGAAATTTCCGAAGCCGGCGATTTTGACCGTTTCCCCTCTCTGCAAGACTCCCTTAATCGTATTCAAAATAATTTCCGTAATCTGGGCCGCCTCCTTCTTGGAGATTCCCACCTTCTCATAGATCTCATTGGCGATGTCTGCCTTTCTCATCTCTGGCCTCCATTTTCCATGTGGGGGCCCGTGCGGGATTCGCTCCTCCGACCTGCCTGCCGCCCGCCTGCCGGACGGGCAGGGCAGGCAGGTGCCCCCACTTCATTAATCAATGGGTTGATATTACTTGATATCACTTGAAATTTGACACTGCTTCTTGTTCGATGGACCTGTGCTGGACTGTCGATCTCTCAATGCCCCCGACACCCCTAGCCATTCGTGTCCGCCTTAGGCAAAGAGCCGCGAACTGGCTTCTTTAGTAGCTTGTATTCGATGCTGTCTACCAGGGCCTGCCAGCTGGCTTCTATAATGTTCTCTGAGACCCCCACGGTCCCCCATTTTCCCTGGCTATCGCCGGACTCGATCAGGACCCTCACCCGGGAAGCTGTGCCCGCACCGGCCGACAGAACCCGGACCTTATAATCCAACAGCTTGACATCCTTCAACTGCGGATAGAATTTCTCCAAGGCCTTGCGAAGGGCATTATCCAGCGCATTCACCGGGCCATTTCCCACCGCTGCGGTGTGCTCCACCTCCCCACCCACCTTGACCATGATCGTGGCTTCGGAAATCGGGCTCTCCTGCTCCTGACGCCTTTCGACAATCACACGGAAGCCCACCAGGTCAAAAAACCGGCGGTGACTGCCCATGGCCTTTTTCATGAGCAGCTCAAAGGATCCCTCCGCCCCCTCAAACTGAAAACCTTGATTTTCGAGTTCTTTCAGCGCATCCAGGATTTTATGAAGCTGGGGGGAATCCTCCTTGATCTTAATACGATATTCAGCCGCTTTTTGCAAGACACTGCTCTTCCCCGCATAGTCGGAGATCAGGAAACGCTGCCGATTTCCTACCGCTTCGGGCCTCACATGTTCATAGGTCAGCGGGTTCTTCCTCACCGCATGGACATGGATGCCCCCCTTGTGGGCAAAGGCCGCACCGCCCACATAGGGCAGGCGCTTATTGGGGGCAAGATTGGCGATCTCGTACACAAACCTGGATACCTCCTTGAGATGCGCCAGTTGCTCATCCGAGAAACATTTGATCTTAAGCTTGATCTGAAGATTCGGGATAATGGAGCAGAGGTTGGCATTGCCGCATCGCTCTCCGAGACCATTGATCGTCCCCTGAACCTGCCTTGCACCCATTTCCACCGCCGTAAGAGAGTTGGCCACCGCCATCTCGGCATCGTTGTGGGCATGGATTCCGAGCGATGATGTCAGCTCCGGCGTCACCTTGGAAAATATGTTCCTTAATTCCCAGGGCATCGTTCCGCCGTTGGTATCGCACAGGATCAAACAATCCGCACCCGCCTCCTGGGCACGATAGAGGGTAGCCAGTGCATGATCTGGATTGGCCTTGTAGCCGTCAAAAAAGTGCTCGGCATCAAAAAAGACCTTCTTCTTTTTTGATTTCAGATATGCAATCGAATCCGAAATGATCTCCAGATTTTTTCCGAGCGAAATCCCCAGGGCCTCCTTGACATGGAGGTCCCACGACTTTCCGACCAGGGTCACTATCCCTGTATCTGCTGCCAGCAGGGCCCTGATCCCGCCATCTTCAGACACCTTATTAGAGGACTTCCGGGTCGCCCCGAACGCCACGATCTGCGACTGCTTGAGAGAAAGCCTCTTGGCTTCCCTGAAATAATCGGTGTCCTTGGGATTGGCACCCGGCCAGCCTCCCTCGATGTAGGGGACTCCCAGCTCATCCAGCTTCTGGGTAATGCGCAGCTTATCTTCCACTGAAAACGCCACGTCCTCTGCCTGTGCGCCATCCCTAAGGGTTGTATCGTAAATTTCCACGATCCGCATTACATCACCTGAATACGTTATTCCTTATTCGTTATTCGTGGATCCTAAACGCTCAATTGTTAATCATCATACGATCAACGAGTCACGTTTAACGAATAACGTCTTTTTTTATATTACGCCTTGCCCAGCTCAAAGGCCTCATGCAGGAGCCTCACCGCAAGCTCCGTGTATTTGGCATCAATGACGCATGAAATTTTGATCTCGCTCGTAGAAATCATCATGATGTTGATCCCTTCCTTGGCCAAAGTCGAAAACATCTTCGCCGCAACACCCGCATGACTCTTCATCCCCACACCCACGATCGAGACATTCGCGATATCCCCGGTCAGCTGGACACCCCGTGCCCCAATCTCCTTTGAGATACGGTTGGCAAGCTCTAAGGCCTTCTTGGCATCCGGTTTGGGGATAGTGAATGAGATGTCGGTCAACCCCTCCTGACTGACATTCTGGATGATCATGTCCACCACAATATTGGCCTCGCCGATGACACCGAAAAGCCTGGCGGCAATCCCTGGCCGGTCTGGCACGCCGATAATCGTGATCTTGGCCTGATTCTTGTCGTAGGTGACCCCAGAGACCACCGCCTGCTCCATGTCACGATCCTCCTTCGTCACCAAGGTGCCGGGACTTTCCGTAAAGCTTGATAGAACCCGGACCGGGACATTATATTTGGCTGCAAATTCTACCGACCTGGCCTGTAGCACCTTGGCCCCCTGGCTGGCCATTTCCAGCATCTCTTCATAGGAGACCTTCGCCAATCGCCGGGCGCCGGGAACAATACTCGGGTCAGTGGTGTAAACGCCATCCACATCCGTATAGATATCGCAGGAATCCGCATTCAGGGCCGCTGCCAGGGCCACTGCCGTAAGATCTGACCCTCCCCGGCCCAGTGTCGTCACATCCGACTTCTCATCGATCCCTTGGAAACCGGCCACCACAGGGATGACCCCTTCTCGCAGGGCTTCACGGATCCGGTCAGCAGTGATCCGCTCGATGCGGGCCTTGGTATGGGTGCTGTCCGTGATGATACCCACCTGACGCCCTGTGAAGGCCCGGGCCGATAGTCCCTGTTCCTGGAGGGCCAGCGCCAACAGCGCACTGGTCACCCGCTCCCCGGAAGACAGCAGCAGATCCACCTCCCGCTCGTCCGGATGGATGGACATCTCATGGGCAAGCTTCGTGAGCCGATCGGTCTCTCCTGCCATCGCCGAGACCACCACCACCACCTCATGCCCATCGGCCTTGACCTTGGCCACTCGCTGGGCCACCGCTTTAATCCGTTCGAGAGTCCCGAGGGACGTCCCACCATATTTCTGAACAATTAGCGACATCTTGAACGCTCGTTATTCGTTATTCGCTATTCGTTAAACGTACATGCCAGGAACGATTCTCGAATAACGTTTAACGTGCAACGTCTAACGTTTCCTCATGATCCCTTTAAAAAATAGTTCATCAATTGCGACCCATCACTAAAGACCTGGCCCGCCTCGGCAGCGCTTATCTCGTGATAGTCCTTGCCCGATGGCTTAACCTTGTTCCCCCTGGATTTCTCAAAGATCAGAAAGGGAACAGGATCCGGCGTGTGGCTGCGAAGCATGACCGGGGTGCGATGATCACAAAGCAGAAGCATACGAAGTTCATCGAATCGATCCATCCCCTGCATCAGGGTTGCCACGACTTTCCCATCCAGATCTTCAATGGCCCTGATCTTTGCCTCCAGGTTCCCTTCATGACTGGCCTCATCGGGGGCCTCCACGTGGAGAAAGGCCAAGTCCTTGGTCTCTAGGGCTTTTAGGGCCGCCTCAGCCTTGCCAATGTAATTGGTATCCAGATATCCTGTTGCCCCGGGCACTTCCATCACCTCAAGACCGACAGAAGAGCCCAGCCCCTTGACCAACTCTACCGCAGCAATCATCGCCCCCGTCAGCCCATATTTTTTTGAAAAACTGGGGAGTTTAAAGGGTTTGCCCTGCCCCCATAACCATATCCCATTCGCCGGTTTAAGACCCCCCCTGCGGCGTTCCTCGTTAATAGGATGCAGGCTAAGAATCTCTGCCGCAGCCATGATAATCTCCTTGAGGAGCTGCTCGCCTTCACCCTTCGGAAGGCACTCCACAACTTTCTGGCCAATCATGTCGTGGGGCGGAATACACTTTACCTTTACCTTCCCCCCGATCCAGATCATCAGATGGCGATAGCTCAAGCCCGGATAGAATTGTATGGCCTCCGTCCCCATCTGATCATTGAGATCGTGAATGAGTTCACGGGCCTGCTCCGTTTGAATATGACCGGCGCTGTAATCCTCCAGGGTGACCCCTGGGCCGATCTTTTCAAACTCATCGCCGCTCGGTCTACCCAGCACCCGGGACTGCTGCCGGAAGGTCACCAGGTTACAGCGGTAGGCCACATCCGCTGGGTTAAGCAAAATACCCAGGCTGGCCGCCTCTAGCGGTGCCCTGGCGATGGCCCACTCTCTTGGATTGAATCCCAGGATGGCTAGATGGGTCACATCACTCCCGGGGACCATCCCCTCTGGGGTAGTCCTCACCAGTCCCAGAAGACCCTGCCTTGAAAGCTCATTGATATGAGGAATACTGGCTGCCTGAAGGGGAGTGCGTCTCCCCAGGCTCTCGATGGGATAATCCCCCATCCCATCACCGCTCAGGATCAGATATTTCATAATCGCTTGTAGTTTATCATGAGTAAGCCCTTAAAATCCTAATACCTTGACCACATCATCAAGAGTAGCCTTGACCGTGATCGGCTTCTGATAGACCCCCATCGCGATATCCACGTCCTTGAGCCCATGACCCGTGAGGGTACACACCACCAGATCGCCATCCTTGAAAAGTCCTGCATGGGTCATCTTGATCACCCCGGCCACCGAGGCCGCTGAAGCCGGCTCGCAAAAAATCCCCTCCAGTCCAAAGATCATCCGATAGGCCTCCATAATCTCCTCATCCGTCACAAGATTGATCTCTCCCCCTGACTCCTGGGCCGCTTGTAAGGCACCTTTCCAGCTCGCCGGGTTGCCGATCCTGATGGCCGTGGCAATCGTCCTCGGCTTTTCCACCACATGACCCAGAACAATGGGTGCCGCACCGGCCGCCTGAAAACCCATCATCCGGGGAAGTGAGTGGATCCGACCATGATCACGATACTCCTTATATCCTTTCCAATAGGCCGTGATGTTCCCCGCATTGCCCACCGGGATAAAGTGATAAGTGGGGGCATTGCCCAGATGATCACATATCTCAAAGGCCGCTGTTTTCTGGCCCTCCAATCGATATGGATTGATAGAGTTCACCAAGGTGACGCGAAAACGCTCCGAGACCGCTTTGACGATGCTTAGGGCCTCATCAAAGTTCCCGTCTACCTGGACCACGGTGGCCCGGTGGATCATCGCCTGGGCCAGCTTACCCACTGCGATCTTCCCCTCAGGGATGATCACAAAGACCTTTAATCCGGCCCTGGCCCCATAGGCCGAGGCGGAGGCAGAGGTATTTCCAGTGGAGGCACAGATCACGGCCTGGGCCCCGCCCTCTAAGGCCTTTGAAATGGCCAAGGTCATGCCACGGTCCTTAAATGAGCCTGTAGGATTGGTCCCTTCATACTTGAGATAGAGACGCAGCCCAGGATGGAGATGTCTCACCAGGTTCTGACACTCGATCAGCGGGGTATTTCCCTCACTGAGGGTCACAATCGGGGTCTTGTCCGTGACCGGCAAGAAGTCCCTATACGCGTTGATGACACCTTTCCAGATCATGATTAGTGCTCAGTCCTCCTCATCTTCCACCCGAATAAGAACCGTCTTGCCAGAGACCAGGGGCAGGGCATCAATCTCGCCCAACGCAAAACGGACATCCCGCTCCAGGGCCCTGTGCGTCATCATCACAACCGGTACACTGCGGCCTGCCTTTCTCACTTTCTGGATCACCGAGGAGATGCTGATATTATATTTTCCCAGAATCCCTGAGATCTTGGAAAGGACTCCCGGCCGGTCCTGGGCCATAATCCGAAGATAATAAAGGCTCTCAATCTCCTCAATCGGTTTAAGCCGATGGAGTTGCCGTGAAGACGGCTGGTAGGATGCCGCCGGGACCCTCCCGCAAACCCCTTTCAGGATATTGCGGGCAATGTCCAGGATATCCCCCACCACTGCACTGGCAGTGGGCATGGACCCGGCACCTTTGCCGTAAAAGAGGGTTTCCCCGACTGCATCGCCGACCAGATAGATCCCGTTATAAACGCCCCCCACCTTGGCGATCAAGAGGTCCTCCGGAATCATGGTAGGATGAACCCGGACCTCGATCTCTGCGCCTGCCCGCTTGGCGATGGCCAGGGGCTTGATGCGGTATCCGAATTCCCGGGCGTACTCGATGTCCAGGGGCGTGATTTGGGTGATCCCCTCGGTATAGATGGCCTTAAAATCAACTGGCGTCCCAAAGGCCAGCGTGACTAGAATGGCCAGTTTGTGGGAGGCATCGATGCCCTCCACATCCAGCGTAGGATCTGCCTCGGCATATCCCGCGGACTTGGCCTCGGCCAGCACCTCCGAAAATTCCTTGCCCTCCTCCGTCATCTTGGTCAAAATATAATTAGACGTGCCGTTGATAATTCCGTAAATGGATTCAATGCGATTCGCCGAGAGTCCCTCCCGAAGAACCCGGATAATTGGAATCCCCCCTCCCACACTTCCTTCAAACCCGATATCGACCCCGTACCGATGGACCGCCTCAAAAATCTCCTCCCCGTGAGCCGCGAGCAGGGCCTTGTTCGCGGTGACCACATGTTTGCCCTTCGCAATGGCGCTCAGGATTAACTCCTTTGCGGGATGAATTCCTCCGATGAGTTCAACCACAATCTCGATCTGTGGGTCCTCGATGACCTGGCGGGCATTTCGGATCAGGATCCCTTTTGCAAGCCGGATCCCCCGATCCCTCTTCAAGTCAAGATCAGCGATACGGGCAAGCTTTAGGCCCACACCCAACCGGCGCCGTAGCAGGCCTCCCTGCCCCAGCAGGATTTTGGCCACTCCCGTGCCGACCGTGCCCAGGCCAATCAGCCCGACCTTGATCCCGTCACGCATTCTCATCCCTTACCCGCTTTCCTCATCACCTTCTTGATACCCTGGATTGCCTGGCGGGTGCGCTGTTGATTCTCCACCAGGGCAAACCGGACATGGTCATCACCATGGTCCCCGAATCCAATCCCCGGGGAGACAGCCACTTGACCCCGAACCAGAAGCAGTTTTGAAAATTCCAAGGAACCCATTTTTCGAAAGGGCTCCGGTATCCTGGCCCACACAAACATCGTGGCCTGGGGTTTATCCACCTCCCAGCCGATTCGATTTAATCCATCCACCAGGACATCCCTACGCTTCTGATAGGTTTTCACCACCTCCTGAACACATTCCCGAGGGCCATTGAGTGCAATGATGCTGGCGATCTGAATGGGCTGAAAGATGCCGTAGTCCAGATAACTTTTTAGCTTTGCCAGGGCACCCACGAATTCTGCATTCCCCACGCAGAATCCGACCCGCCAGCCCGGCATATTGTAACTCTTGGAGAGGGTGAAAAACTCCACGGCCAGATCTTTGGCCCCGGGCACTTGAAGAAGTGATGGGGCCTGATAACGATCGAATACCAGGTCCGCATAGGCAAAGTCGTGAATCACCCGCACGCGATTTTCTCGGGCAAAGTCCACCACCTTCTTGAAAAAACCCAGATCCACCACAGCCGTGGTGGGATTATGCGGAAAGTTCAGCATCAAGAATTTCGGCTTGACCCGGGCCTGCTGATAGGCCGAGACCATCTCTTCAAAAAAATCAGTGTCCCTTCTCATGGGGATACCTAACACCTCCCCTCCCGCGATGATCACACTGTAGGGGTGGATGGGGTAGGTGGGTGTAGGAACCATCACGCGATCACCCGGATTGATCACGGCCAAGGCAAGATGGGAAATCCCCTCCTTGGAGCCAATCGTCACAATCGCCTCGCTTTCTGGGTCCAGCATGACATTATAGCTTCGCTGGTACCAGTCGGTGATGGCCTGCCGGAGCTTCGTGATCCCCCGGGATGCCGAATAGCGATGGTTTTTTGGGAGTTTTGCCGCCTCGATCAGTTTCGCCACGATATGGGGGGGGGTTGCCTGATCGGGGTTCCCCATTCCAAAATCAATGATGTCCTCACCTTTCCGCCTGGCCTCCATTTTCATCGCATTGACAATGTTGAAAACGTAAGGGGGGAGGCGTTTGATCCTAGAAAATTCTTCCACTGGCCCTCACTGAATCATCTATTATAAGTAGATCCTGGACAGGGTACATGTTTTCGTCCTCTGCAAACTGATGGATGATCTATACCTTGGGCAGAAAGATGCCACCACGAAACTCTTCAATGTTACTGTATTTTTGGGAGATTTGTCAAATAAATCCCTGGATATTGGGTAAAGACCTGACAGGGTCACGTCAAAGTCCCCAATGTATGTCATTCCCGCGAAAGCGGGAATCCAGAAGACGTTGATTTTTCGAATCCTGGATTCCCGATAACACCATTTGGGAATGACGAATTGGATTTTTGTAGGAACCTCTCCTATTTCAAAGGATTCAATCACAGATTGACGCGGCCTTGGAAGACCTGGCCCTTGACCTACAGGGGGGTTTCTGCAATAATACACACGATTTAAGAGAGGATGCTTCATAAATCGTCTTATGGCGCGATTGGGCGTAAATATCGATCACATCGCCACCCTAAGGCAGGCCCGGGCCGGGGCGGACCCGGATCCCATCGCCGCGGCCGTTCTGGTGGAACTCGCAGGGGCAGATGGAGTCGTGGTCCATCTGCTTGAGGACCGCAGGCATATCCAGGAAAGGGACCTGCGGCTATTCAAGGAGATCATCAAGACCAAGCTGGATCTCGAGATATCAGCAACAGCCGAGATGGTGAAGATTGCCCTGCACTTCAAGCCCCAAGTGGTGACCTTAGT
>DATECO010000220.1:0-7648 GCA_035286865.1 Nitrospiria bacterium
TCCTCGTATTGTTCGATCAGGTCCCTGCGCTGGGGGAAGGTCACCATAAAAGTGGTAATGCTCGGGAAATAGACAATCGGCTTTTTAAGATTTACCTCCAGGATCCATGGCCCGAGGGCTCTTACGCCGACCTTCTCTGCATCCGTTAACTGTCCTGTATTGTATTCATAAGCGTTTACGATATCGTAGAGAAAATAGGCATATTCTGCAGCAGTCTTGGGTTTTAGGAGACGCTTCCAGGCGTACTCAAAATCGCCCGCGGTCACCGGATGTCCGTCTGTCCAGCGTACATCCTCGCGAAGGTAAAAACGATAGATCTGGCCATTGCCCGAGACCTCCCACCGTTTTGCGATCGCCGGGTGGACCTGAAGTTCGCCTGAGGCGGATTGGTCGTGGCGGGTCAATCCCTCCATAACGTTTTCAATGACCGTAATAGAGACACTGTCTGTGGCCAGGGACCAGTCCAGGGTGGGCGGCTCGGTCCCCAGGCTCATCCGAAATTCTTTCCCCTCGCGGGAAGGCAAGCCTACCCCCCACGGAAACGAAAAGGTGAGGAAGGCCAGAGCAACACCCGCCAAAAACAAAATCATCCAGATCCGCTTCATCCTCTCTCCATTTAGATTTATGTGTGACCATTCACCCAATTATAGCCAAATCAGGCCCGAGTTTCATCCTAATCCAATTTACCATTAATCATCTCTTGAAATCTCCAGGCTGCCTAAAGTAGGATACACCCTATGTCACCCAAGATGAAGGTCTTTCTCACCCGTCTTCTCCCTTCTGAGGCCATGGAGCGCCTCAGTGCGCTTTTTGATCTAAGTTATAATCCCCAGGAGCGTCAGTTAAAGCGAAAGGAAATCATCCGGGGGGCTGCTGATAAGGTGGGTCTCATCTCGATGCTCTCAGATGTCATCGACAAAGAAGTGATGGAGAGTTGTTCATTCCTTAAAGTCATTTCAAATTATGCGGTGGGCTTTAATAACATCGACCTCAAGGTCGCCACGGCCAAAAAGATCTTCGTGACAAACACCCCAGGCGTGCTGACCGAGACCACTGCCGATTTGGCCTGGGCCCTGATCTTGTCCATTGCCCGCCGCCTCATTGAAGCCGACCGTCTGGTGCGCTCCGGGCGCTGGGAAGGGTGGGCACCCACCCAACTCCTCGGCAACGATGTCCATGGTAAGACCCTGGGGATCATTGGCTTGGGTCGGATTGGAAGGGCAGTTGCAAGTCGGGCAAAGGGTTTCTCCATGAAGGTCCTTTATCATAACCGTAAACGGGTAGAAGAATCTGTGGAAAGGGAACTCAATGCCCGTTCTGTGGCTCTGGAGGACCTGCTGGCCTCCGCGGATTTTCTGAGCCTACATGTCCCCCTGAACTCGGAGACCCATCACCTGATTGGCAGGCGCGAGCTTCTCCAGATGAAGCCTACCTCATATCTTATCAATACAGCTCGGGGCCCTATCGTGGATGAGAAGGCCCTGATCGAAGTCCTGCAACAGAGGCGAATTGCGGGTGCGGGTCTGGATGTCTTTGAGAAGGAACCCCGAATTTCACCCAAACTCCTGCGCTTAAAAAACGTCGTGGCCCTTCCCCATCTCGGAAGTGCCTCGATCGAGACACGGACCCAGATGGGATTGATCGTGGCTGAGAATCTCAAGGCTGTCGCTGAGGGAAGAATCCCACCTCACCAGGTCAATCCTTTTTGATTCCATTTTAATTCCTTCTCGGCTGCCGGAAGGCAAATACCTAAAAATCTGATATACTTAAGTGAAAATTGTTATTTTCTCTCCGATCATTTAAATCCGGAATGACTCAGATCACTGAACGATGATCCAAGACATCCGTTTACACAGTCAGGTGACTCAATCGATTGAGTTTTTCGCCACAGTAGCGGGCCATAACCTCAGTCATCGCTTTTTTTACGAGACAGGTTCCTCCCACGATGAGACCCTGATCCGCTTCTTTTCTCCAGGCAATGAATTTATCATCGGTAAAGAAGCCGTCTCCTATACGGGCAATGGGGGCAATTTCTGTGAATATATGTTTGGGATCAACCAGCCGATCAAAGACATGATCAAAAGGGAGGTCGTCAATCGTCTAGTGATGTACGGTGCCATCTATGAACCCGACCGGGATCACATTTACTTCACCAATCAGACTACGGGCTCTGAAACCTACGAAGAGATGTTCCTGCACGGCAGCGCCCTGTCAAACTATTATTTCTTCGTTTACTACCCCATCAGCAAGGAAATCAAGCAACAACAGGAACTTTTATTGAAGATGATGGGCAAAAAACTTAAGCACTCGCGGGCGGTTGCCCACGAAAATGACCAGGCGATTCTTCATGAAATGCTTGAGGCCCTTAAAAATCCAGAGATCATCCTCTTTCTCTTCAAGATTACCCACAAGGCCAACAAGCAATTCTACACGGCCTACAATCAGTTCTACCGGGAAACCAAGGGTATCAATACAGAGCAGTGTATCGCCCTGGAAAATCTGGCCAAGACCTATAACATCAGCAAATATCAACAGGAAAGAATCAAAATCGACGTGATCTACAAGCACCCTGACAACAAGCGCCTCATCGACGAGTACAAGGACCTCCTGGTAGAAATCTCAAAAAAACCCACGATGACCTCCAGCGATATTGCCAGGCTCAACCGCCTCAGGACCGTCAGCGTTCGTCAAAATATCCCCATGGAGATTTTCCTTACGCTGGATGAACTTTTTCTCAAAGGGAAAAAGATCAAGTCCCTTGATGAGCCTAAGTATCTTTCGGCGACCCGCGAAATACTAGAAGGCCTTTTCCTGAACAGTCATGGCGGGGATATCGTGGTCTCAAAAGGGGACCTGATCACACTCCTCAGGGCAAAATTGGAGGCCCTGGAGAAGAGAGATTTTAGCTTCGAAGGTCTATTGCTGGAAGTTGGCACGAGCTGTGATGAACATTCTAAAATCAAAAAGGAGAGCAAGACGCTGGAACAGTTCGGTCACATTATAACCTTTTTTGATCGCTGCGACACCACCTACACCACGCTCAATCAAATCGTCTTTATGGACAACCTTGAGATTACCGCAAAGATGCTCAGGACCATTTACCACAACAAAAAGATTTTTGATAACCTCTCACCGAAACTTTTCAAAGAAATTTTTGTCGACAAGGTTCTCAAAGACCGCTATCTCACGGAATTCGGACGGAGAAAGATTTATATCCTCTTCCAAGGCCTTAAGGAAATCGAGGACAGCAACCTCTCACTCACGGACGTTGTCCAGCAGATCACCAATATTAATCAGGAGGCCATGATCTATCGGGTAATCCGCCAATCGATCAAAAAGAGAATGCAACAGTACCCGACTGATCTCAGCGACCTGTCGATACAGGAAGATCTCCGAAAGGAATTGGCCCCGGAGTTGATCGCGAAACGGCTGATCCCGAAGGAAATCCCAGAACACATTTTTCAAAAGGTCATCCGGGATCTCCTCCAGGAAAATACCTACCTCCATGAGGTACTCCCCAGGATGCTAGTTGATCCGGTGAACCCCTCCAGAGAAGATTTTCTGCGCAAGAGCGGGCTCGATCGCTATTACATCGAGGAGCTTGAAAAAGAACATCTCAATCGTAAGCATCTGGATGCGGGGAGTCTCCTTAAGATCCAAAAGAATGTCTAAAAGGGAGTGTTTTTGACCCGATATTTATGATATAATAAATAAAGTTAAACTTCAAAATCCGCAATGGCCCTTAAGTCGAATATTGATAACGAAAGGAGAATGGATTCATGAGGACCCAAAAACAAAGCCCTTGCAGCACAAGGAGGGTGATTCTATCCATATTGATGATCATGAGCCTGTCCACCTTTTTGGGGGTGACTCCTGCCCGGTCCAAGGAATCTAGTAGCGGCCTTAAATTGCTGGAGGAATTTGAAAGTATCCTCGTGGACATTGCAGAACAGGTAAAACCGGCAGTCGTCAATATTGCCCCAATCTCACAGAAGCTGAGCGCTCCCGCCCCCCAACGTCAGATCCCGGGTCAGCGACCTCCGGAGGCCCCGAGTTCAGGGTCAGGAGTCATTGTCGATAAAAAGGGTTATATTGTGACGAATAATCATGTGGTCGGTGATGCAGTCGAGGTAGAGGTTAAGTTTTCAGATAAATCCCACCTCAAGGGCAAGGTAGTCGGTCGGGACCCTGATACCGATTTGGCGATCGTCAAGGTGGTGGCCCCCAAAGATCTTCCTGCAGTGCCACTGGGAGATTCCAGCAAGATGAAGGTGGGGCAGTGGGTCATGGCGGTTGGAAACCCATTTGGACTGGACCGGACCGTCACCCTCGGGGTGATCAGTGCCCTGGGTAGAGAGAACGTCAACCTCTCACGATACGAAGACTTCATTCAGACGGATGCCTCCATCAATCCCGGTAATAGTGGGGGCCCACTCTTTAACCTCAAGGGAGAGGTTATCGGCATCAATACCGCCATTATCAATTTTGCACAGGGAATCGGTTTTGCCATCCCCTCAAACATCGTACAGCAGGTCATGCCTCAGCTTATTGAGCAGGGTAAGGTCACACGGGGGTGGCTGGGAGTGGGTATCCAGCAGCTCACGGCTGAACTGGCTGGAAAATTCGGTGTGGACGAGAACACAGGGGTTCTTGTCAATGAGGTCTTCGAAGGTGATCCGGCGGCGCGTGCAGGAATACAGCCGGGTGATATCATTCTCAAAGTGGAGGGAAAGCCGGTGGAAACACCTAGTACACTGGCCAAGATCATTGCAGGATTTAATCCCGGCCATAAGGCCCAGGTGGAGATCCTGAGGGATGATAAAAAACATCACCTTATGGTGGAATTGGGTGAAAAGAAGGAGGAAGCGACCCTCGCCTCTCTACCTAAGGAACCAGAGACATTCCTGGGCCTGAATGTTCAGAGCCTGACGCCAGAATTGGCTGAGCGTTTCCGCCTTAAGGAAGACAAGGGTGTACTCATCACCAAGATCGAACCGGACAGCCCCGCCGAACAGGAATTGCGTGAGGGTGACCTCATTAAGGAAATCAATCGGGAACCCGTGAACACAGTTGAGGATTTTAACAGAATTGCTGGAAAGCTCAAAGGCAGCGATAATATCCTTATTCGCATCCTCAGAGAAAATCGGGCTTTTTACGTGGTATTGAAACCGAAGGAAGATTAAAGCCTAACCGCCAAAATCTGAATTTCTGGATTAATTGAGTAATACCCGGAGCATCTTCAGACGGGCAGGATGCTTTAGTTTTTTGAGGGCCTTGGCCTCTATTTGACGAATCCGTTCCCGGGTGACCGAGAGGTGATGCCCGACCTCCTCCAGCGTATGTTCCCGGCTTACACCAATCCCAAATCTCATGCGAATCACTTCTTCTTCCCGAGGGGTGAGGGTATGAAGTAGCCGGGTGATCGAATCCTTGACCTCCAGGTTTTCGACCCGGTGAAAGGCGGAGGTTACTGCCTTATCCTCGATGAAATCCTCAAGCTTGCTGTCTTCATCTCCAATCGGTGATTGAAGGGCGATGGGCTCTTGAACCAGCCGCAGGATCTCATCCACTTTCTTCGCGGGGACTTTGGCCCGCCGGGCGATCTCCATGGGCCTCGGCTCTCTTCCAAGCTCCTGGGTGAGATGAGTGACCACCTTGTAAAGCTTCTGCGAGGCCTCGGTCATGTGAACTGGGATCCTGATCGTCTTGGCCTGGTCGGCAATGGCCCTTGTGATTCCCTGCCGGATCCACCATGTGGCATAAGTGCTGAACTTAAATCCCTTCCGATACTTAAATCGGTCGACGGCCTTCATGAGCCCGATATTTCCCTCCTGGATGAGATCCAAAAGCGGGAGGCCCCGGTTGATGTACTTTTTAGCGATACTCACCACCAGCTTAAGATTGGACAAGACCAGTTTGTCTTTGGCCTGCTGCATCATGGCCTCGGCGTCGGCAATTCGGCGGCGGACCTCCCGTAATTGAGCAGGGGTAAGAATTGTGTCCAGCCCCTTGAAAATTCTCTTACTGGATACTGAATGACTCTTGAGAATACCTGCAGCTTGCTCGATCAGATATGCAGGGACCCTCTTTCTTTTGAGGGCCTGCCGGGTGACTGGGTCAAGCTCACCGGCCCCAAGGAGAAAAAGTCGAGTCAATTTCTGACGGTTCATAGGTGCCGACAAAACGCCCTCCCGAACCATCCGATGTCCTGATTCCAGACGCCTGGCTAGATCACATTCCTCCTTGCGCGTAAGAAGATTTTTCTGACCCATCGACTTAAAGTAGGTCCAGATCAAATTATCAAACTCGGTACTCGGGGCTTCAGCCTCCTCCTGTACCTCCTCGACCTCCGTTTGACCCGTAGCCCCTGTATCGCCTTCATTAACTCGGGCTCCTAGATGATCAAGACCTTCAACCAATTCATCGGTATTGGTCTCAAAGTGCCCTTGGGCAGGCAAGAGACTTTGGAGTTCTTCGTAGGTCAAAACCCCCTTCTCCTTCCCTTTTAGAAAGATCTGTTCGGTTGTATCTTTTTCTTCGCGTTCGTATGTCATCTTCTTTCCTACTATGTGATATTAATTTTAGAGTGAAAAAGCCATATCAGAATTTCAGACTTCGCAAATCATCCGATATGGCTCTTGTTGACATATTATAAATCAATATACTAAGGACTTTCAGCCCATGTTCGCCAACTCGGGTTTGCTATCGCCTACTTAAAGACTTCGAATGTAATCCCCATAGCTTGATCTCTGAGATAAGACTTCTATTATGCGATAAAATTCTTATAAATGTCAAGCTTTATTTTGGAGAAAGGAGGATATTTTTCTGAGGTCTCGACACTATCTTAAAATTATTATTTATATCAAGATGTTATGAAAACAATACCCGGCAGCGTCCTACTTTCCCATGGCCTTTCAGCCATAGTATCATCGGCCCTAGAGGGCTTAACGGCCGTGTTCGGTATGGGAACGGGTGTGGCCCCTCTGGCATGGCTACCGGGAATAACGGGTTAAATGGCCTCATGGATCAGAGGCAATTAAATGGTCAAGCCTCTCGGCCGATTAGTGCCGGTGAGCTTAATCCTTTGCAGGACTTACACCTCCGGTCTATCAACCCCGTCGTCTACGGGGGGCCTTCAGGATGCCTTGCGGCACCGGGATTCCTTATCTTGGGGCGGGTTTCCCGCTTAGATGCCTTCAGCGGTTATCCCTTCCGAACGTGGCTACCCAGCAATGCCGCTGGCGCGACAACTGGCACACCAGAGGTCCGTCCATCCCGGTCCTCTCGTACTAGGGACAGCTCCCCTCAAGAATCCTACGCCCACGACAGATAGGGACCAAACTGTCTCACGACGTTTTGAACCCAACTCTCGTACCGCTTTAATGGGCGAACAGCCCAACCCTTGGGACCTACTTCAGCCCCAGGATGCGATGAGTCGACATCGAGGTGCCAAACCGCATCGTCGATGTGAACTCTTGGATGCGATCAGCCTGTTATCCCCGGCGTACCTTTTATCCGTTGAGCGATGGTCCTTCCACGCAGAACCACCGGATCACTAAGCCCCACTTTCGTGCCTGCTCGACTTGTAGGTCTCGCAGTCAAGCTCCCTTCTGTCTTTACACTCGACGGCTGATTTCCGACCAGCCTG
>DATECO010000221.1:0-3792 GCA_035286865.1 Nitrospiria bacterium
ATTGTTATTTCTGGTGGGGTGATCGACAAATTGGGTGACAAGACATCATCTCGTATCGCGATGGCGTGGAAGGTATCACTATCCTCCCCAGTGTAGGGCCGCTGGAGACTGCACGCGTGAATGGATAGGCAAATGAGCGTATATAAAAATAAGAAAATCCACCCATTGCCCCTGTTGGCGTCTATGGACATTATCCCCATTTGAATTTGAATACTCCTGGCCATAGCCTCCTATCCTCAACAGGGGGTACAAAAAATATGGCAGTACTCAGTAATGAGGTTTTATCATACCACATTGATCATAACCTGTGAACAATCCTATCATGCCCCATACACACCCTCTCGCAGTTCTTAGGATATCAGGCTTGGCACCTTCAGAGCTTGACAGAGCGGCACTATTAAAGCTATTCTAGGGATATTTCTATCAGGGAAAGGGTTATGGAAGAAGAGAACCAAGACATGGGCTTTAAGGTCCAAGACCGCCGACTTTTTTCATCGGAGACCGGAGAAGCGCGTAAGCAGGAACCTCCTCCTCACGGTGCGGAGAAAACTGCTTCACAGGAACGTGGCACCGAGGAATCTCAGGGTGCCTTCCAAGAGGTTACCTTCTCCAGTTTTGTTTTGGGGCTGAGCACCCAGGCGCTGATGTGTCTTGGAGAGATTCCCAATCCCCAGGATGGAAAACCTTATCAGGACCTCCCTGCTGCGAGGCAACTGATTGATATTCTGGGGTTGCTCAAACACAAGACCCTAGGGAATCTGGAGAAGAATGAAGTGCAGCTTTTGGACCACATTCTTTTCGATCTGCGCATGAAGTTTGTGGAGTCAGTTAAGGGAAGATAGTTTCGTGAGCGCAATTTCCACTTATCTCGTCTCCCTCTGCCTAAACTGAGGAACATGAATACATTTCAACCGAGGTGGCGCTTTGGTTTATGATTTGTTCCTGCTTTGGGAATCCTTTGGTCATATAAAGTGCATCTGAGAGAACGAATAGATAAATGAAGGTCTTTTTGGAGACATATGGTTGCCAGATGAATGAGTATGACTCCGAACTGATCCGGTCGATCCTGGAGCTGAACGATCATGAAATATGTCCGTCGATCACAGAGGCAGAGGTAGTCTTAATCAACACATGCGCCATTCGTGAAAATGCCTATCGAAAAATTTTTGGCCGGCTGGATACACTTCGTCCCATGAAGGGCCAAAAGAAGCGCTTTGTGGTGGGGGTTCTTGGCTGCATGGCTCAAAATCTAAAAGAAGAACTCTTCGATCATCCGGTGGTCAACCTGATTGTAGGGCCCGACAACTACAGGGCGTTGCCGAAGCTGATCGATCAGGTGATAGAAACTGACGGCAAGGAAATCGACGCCGATCTCTCGGAATATGAAACATACAGCGATATCGCCCCGGCACGGATCGAGGGGGTAAATGCCTGGGTTGCGATTATGCGCGGTTGTGATAATTTCTGCACGTTCTGCGTCGTTCCGTACACACGTGGACGGGAGCGAAGCCGTTCGATGCGGGGGATCTTGGATGAGGTGAGGTCCTTAGCGGAAAAAGGGTTCAGGCAGGTCACCCTCCTTGGCCAAAATGTCAACTCCTACCGGGATCGGGAGGCCACCTTTGCCGAGCTTATTCTCAAGGTGGCCGACACTCCCGGCATCGAACGGGTCCGGTTTACATCGCCTCATCCGAAAGATTTTCCAGAGTCCCTCTTGGAGGCGATTGCCAATCACCCTTGTATCTGTAAGCACATCCATCTCCCCCTCCAGGCGGGGAGCGATCGAATTCTCGATCTGATGAATAGGACTTATACACGAAAAGAGTATCTTGAGTTGGTGGAAAAGATACACTGTCGGATTCCAGAGGTTGCCTTGACCACCGATATTATCGTCGGGTTCCCAACAGAAACGGAGGTAGATGTTGGGGAAACCGCCGAGGTGATAGAACAGGTCGGATTCGACAATGCGTTTATTTTCAAATACTCAGAACGAAAGGGGACGATTGCGGCAAGAAAATATCCGGATGATATCCCGCCCGATACAAAGAAGGATCGGATCGTCAGGCTTCTCGATCTGCAAAGGCGAATATCGCTGGGGAAAAACAGTGAGAAGATTGGGAAGAAGGTGACGGTTCTCATCGAGGGAGTGGCTGAAAAGCGGCCGGACTACCAAATGGGAAAAAGCGATGGGGGTACGACTGTGATCCTCCCTGCAACCCCGTTTGGGCCGGGATCACTGGTCTCAATCGACATTAGAGAGGCCTCTTCTTGCACGCTATATGGGGTGGCTGTGTGAGATCGTGAGTCCTTCCATGACATCTGAGTCTGTTTTTATTGACAGATAGACCAGACATGGCTATCCTGAGAATATTACTCTCATCATCTGTTTCTGGTAGGCTTGAATGGGGCCTGCTAGGCTGGGGGGAGGGCATCGATGATTCAAAACAAGATTGTGATCCACTATCAGGAGGGTCGTATTCTCAAGGGATTCACGCGCGACTTCCTTGCAAATAAGGATCTCTTCCACCTGGTCCCGATGGATGCCCCAGAATCGAAGCCTCTGGAAGTACGGGTCCATGAGCTCAAGGCCGTCTTCTTTGTTAAGGACTTCACCGGCAAGCCGCAGTATAACGATCAGAAGGAGTTCGATTCCTCGAAGCCGGTTATCGGGCGAAAAATCAGAATTGTCTTCAAGGACGGGGAGACCGTGGTGGGTACCACCCAGGGTTACGAACCGGCCCGCCCCGGTTTTTTCGTCATCCCGGCTGATCCACAATCGAACAACGAACGCATCTTCGTGGTTTCGGCTGCTACCCAGGAAGTATCGTTCGTCTGAATCCAACTCTACCCCAGCGGTATTTCTTCCCTCTTTGATTCCAAAATATTGGCCCCGCTAGATCCTTCCTAAAAGCCTTCCTTCTTAGATGGCGATTCACCCTTTGATTTCCATTAGCGAAGACCTCGGATACGGTCGAGATCCTCACTGAGGACAATTTCCATCTTGATCAATGCACAAAGGCTTCTCCGATAGACCAGGATGTGATTGGCGCAAGTTGAGGGCTGATTTATATCTTGTAACTTTTACATCCCTGCGTCCAAAGGGCTACCAGATCCATAGAATTGGCAGAAGAGAATGGAGGAGATCATTCCACTGGAATATAAGTTGTTTCTGCCCATTCAAGAACCCTGACTCGATTTGGTCTGAAGATTGCTCATTCCCCTTAGCGGCGTTCCCACTGGATGACTCGGGACGTGAAAGGGGGAGGGTAAGAATATGTCCACGACCATTTCAAGTCTTGCGAGGCGTTTATTGGGTGTGGCTCTGGGAATTGGCATTGTTATTGCTGTATGGGTATCGCTCATGCTTCCAGAGGGAGTTGAAGGACAAGGCGCTAGCGTGCCGGCGACACCAACCCTCGGGGGCAGTGGCGGTGTTTCTGTCGAGCAGGGAGGTCTGATCACCACCACCGTCAGTCTAAAGATTCCGGATGGAATCACGGAAACTTTCATCTTGTCTGCTTCGGGCTTCCCATCAGGAATTCTCCACTCAATTTTTCCCACATCGTGTGCAGCTACATGTGAGGTCGATCTCATGATCTCGGCGGCATCCGAAACGCCAACGGGAAGCTCAACCATCACCGTGACCGCTGAATCCAGCAATCTCACCCTATCAACACAGGTTACACTTTTAATACATGCACCAGCGGATATTGTTGGAGATCAAGGTGGGGGTGTTGGAGGAGGCGGAAGTGGGGATACCGGTGGAAGTGCAGATGGAGGTGGCGCTGAAGG
>DATECO010000222.1:0-3841 GCA_035286865.1 Nitrospiria bacterium
GATCTTGGTGGCAATGAAAACCTTTTGTTTTGACTCACGGATGGCTTGTGCAATAAGCCTTTCACTATGACCCTCTCCATACGCAAGGGCGGTATCAAAAAAATTCACTCCAAGTTCCAACGCCCGTCTCAATGCGGCCAATGCCTCGGGATCGTCACGGGGTCCCCATCTTCCCCCGATCCCCCACGCCCCAAACCCGATTTCGGACACCTGGAGCCCTGTTCTTCCCAATATCTGGTATCGCATCGCTGGCTATTTACAGGGAGAAGGCCTCCACCGTATTCACGGGGGCATTATCGGCACCCCGCCCGCCCAGTACATAAAGGGTTCTCGCCATGACAACTGCTCCCATCGCTGCACGAGGCTCATTCATGGGAGGCAGCTCGTGCCACGTCTTCTGTTCAGGATCATAGAACGCGCCACGACTTTGGATGCGCTCCCCATTATTCCCACCCACCATATAGAGCCTATCATCGAGCACACAGCTTCCTAGACCGGCAGACGGCCATGGAAGAGAGAGCCCGCTAGCGTTTAGCCAGACCTGCCTCACAGGATCATAGGCCTCCACGAGGTCAAAATTCCTGAAAACGCCGTCCTTAAAGGCGCCACCCCCCATTGCCAGGATTTTCCCCCCCAGCACAACAGTGGCCATGGAAAATCGAGGGGTTGGCATTGGTGCAATGCCATCCCACGCATCCAGTTCCGGACCCAATACCTCCGAGAAGCTCGTGGCCGGATCGGTCAAAGGTCCGCCTCTAGCTGCTGGGTGGTGACCCCCGAAGACGTAAATTTTGCCATCAAGCACCGTGGCCGCAGGGGCATCATGGCGCATCAAGAGGTCAGGGCCCTTCTCCCAGTGATCAGTCTTCGGGTCATAGATTTCTACCGTGGTCAGAAAATTGAATGTGCCATCTGGCTTTTTGAAACCTCCCCCCATGACGTAAATCCGCTCACCCAGGGTCACGGCCACTACCCCGGAGCGGGTGGTGGGCATCGGGCTGCCCGCAGACCATGTATCTTTCATTGAATCATATATATCGACGAGGTTCAGGCTCTTAAACCCCTCTCCGCCGCCGCCGAACACATAGATTTTTCCATTCCATGCCGCTGATCCGAAATGAGAACGTATGGCAGGCATGGGTGCCATTTTGAACCATTTTCCATCCGCCTGAGGCGGATGCGGTCGAGAAGGAGTCGTCATAATGCCATCTTACTCAAGTACGGGCAGGCTCGTCAAGGCACTTAAACGAATCATTTACTTTTTTCTCAAACCCAGTATAATATCTCCTGAGATCACAATTCGAATCACGCCCGGAAACCTATGGAATTTCAAGATCTACCCCTGCCGCCTGTAGTGCTTGAAGGAATCAGACGGGTCGGCTTTTCCCGATGTACCGAGATCCAAGAGAAAACCTTTCCGATCACACTGGCCGGAAGGGATGTAGCGGGACAGGCACAGACCGGCACAGGGAAGACCGCCGCTTTTCTGATCGCGATCTTCACCCGCCTCCTCACCCTCCCCCCACCTCCACGTGGAAAACATCCCTCACCCAGGGCCTTTATCATTGCACCCACTCGGGAATTGGCTGTGCAGATCTTCAAGGACGCCCAGGCCTTGGGCAGTGCCACTCCCTTCCGGATGCAGGTGGTCTATGGGGGGCTGGATTACCTAAAGCAGAGGGCTGATCTGGAGTCGGAACCGGATATCCTGATCGGGACGCCCGGACGGCTGATCGATTACTTTAAACAGAAGGCCTATGACTTAAGAAGGATGCAGATCCTCGTCATCGACGAGGCCGACCGGATGTTTGATATGGGTTTCATCGCAGATCTACGATTCCTGCTGAGAAGGATGCCCCCTTACCATAAACGCCAATCCATGCTCTTTTCGGCCACCCTTTCCTTGCGTGTCATGGAGCTGGCCTATGAACACATGAACAATCCGACCAGGATAGAGGTCTCTCCCCAGCAGGTGACGGCAGAAGGGATTGAGGAGGTCCTTTACCATGTGGAGAGGTCACAAAAATTTCCACTCCTCCTGGGGATCCTCAAAAGGGAGCCGTGGGAGCGGATATTGATATTTGTGAACACCAAACGCCAGGGTGAGGTCCTCGAGCAGCGACTCACACGCCAGGGTTATACCGTGCGTGCGATTACGGGGGACATCCCCCAGAAGCAGCGGCTGAGGATCATGGAACAGTTTAAATCCAAGAGCCTGCCGATCCTCGTGGCCACGGATGTGGCCTCGCGTGGTCTCCACATTGAGGACGTCAGCCATGTGATCAACTACGATCTCCCCCAGGACCCCAAGGACTATGTCCATCGGATCGGCCGAACGGCCAGGGCCGGGGCTACCGGCAAGGCTGTGGGCTTGGTCTGTGAGGAATTTGTCTTTTCATTGGAGGAAATTGAAGACCTCATCGGCCACAAGATCCCTGTTGCTTGGGCCGTAGACGAAATGTTCATCAAGCCCCTCCCCTTCAGGTCCGATACCCAGAGACGGAAAGATTTTGGGCATCCCCACCGACAACGCTCCCATTCCGGTGGCCCTCCAAGGAAACATCAGCGCTGATCAATCACCACATCATCACGAGTGCTAGCGTCCTGCCCAGCGTATTTGCCGCAAAATGCCCCGGAGGATACGAATTTCCCGTGAATCCAGACCGGACCGGCCAAAGATCCTTCGAAGGTCGGCCAGGATAAAGCGCCCCTGGCGGCCCTTCACAAAACTTATCCTGATTAAAAGTTGTTCTAGGTCATCATAGAAGCGCTCTAGCTCTTTGGATGGGGCCAGGAGACGGTCAGGTGCGCGGCCAGGTGGAGTGGCCTTTTTCTGGGACCCTCTAAAGAGCTCGTACAGAACCACAATCACTGCTTGGGCCAGATTTAAAGAAGGAAAGGCAGGGGCCGTAGGGATCACCACGAGTCGCTGGCAGAGGGCAATCTCATCGTTTGTGAGGCCGGTCCGTTCTGAACCAAAGACCACCGCTACACGTTGCCGCGTTGCACAGGACAGGATTTCCGGGACCACCTGTGGGAGTGGAAGCAGACGACCGTAGCCCTTGTGATGACGCACTGTGGTTCCAACCACCAAGCCCGCCCTGGAAACCGCATGAAGAAGTGTCTTGGCCACCCTGACCCGGTCCAGGATCTCACTTGCCCCATAGGCCATCTGATAGGCCTCAGAGGATCTACCTGAGGCGGCATGGCCGCTCGGATCTACAAGGACAAGCCGGGAGAGCCCCATGTTCTTCATTGCCCGCGCAGCAGCCCCGATATTCCCCGGCCGAAGCGGCCGAACCAGTACGATCTCGATCCTCCGGAGTGGGTCTTGCAATCGACGTTTTCGGATCACAAGACCATTATAATATAACGAATCACAGGAAAGAAAATCTCAAAAGGAAATTGCGTTTTTACCGGGGGGAGTTTCTTACGGTGAATGCGAGGGATTTATGGAATGGGGGAAATTTCCTCATTTTACGAGGACCCGGGAGGCCTGGGGACCTTTCTTCCCGTCTTCCAACTCACATTTAACGAGAGTCCCTATTTCCAATCGCTCAAATGGGACTCCGTGGACAGAGTTTTTGTGAAAATAGGCCTCACGGCCACCTTCGGTCTGGATAAAGCCATAACCTTGCTCCCTAAAGATACGCACCACCACCCCATGCGTGCTACGATCTACCGGGGTCTTCTCACGTGCCCGGCGCTTTTTGGTCCAGTGGCGTTGCCACTCCCGTTCGATGGCTTCAAGTACGGCGTTGAGTGCCTCGCCCATCACTTCCCCACCTTTGCTGGCCGTAAGGGTGGTCCCCGGCACGGCAAGGACAATACTAGCCTCTTC
>DATECO010000223.1:0-3216 GCA_035286865.1 Nitrospiria bacterium
ATCACCCCTGATCTATCCAGAAGGAGAGGAATTCACCTTCGGCAAGGCCAAGATCCTCCGCGAGGGCCGGGACGTCACGGTCATGGCTACCGGGATGCTGGTCTGGGAGGCCCTGGAGGCGGCCTGGCTCTGCAACGAAAATGGGATTAATGTGCGGGTCATGGATATTCACACCATTCGGCCGCTGGATGGGGAGGCGATCCTGGAGGCGGCCCGAAGCACAGGGGCCGTTGTCACGGCCGAGGAACACCTGGTCCATTGCGGGCTGGGCTCACAGGTGGCCCAGTTTGTCACTCATTACTGTCCCGTCCCGATGGAGTTCGTCGGGATCAAGGACACCTATGCCGAGTCAGGCAAGCCCGCCGAATTATTCGAAAGGTATGGTCTCACCGCACGACATATCGTCTCCGCCATCGAACAGGTCCTCAAAAAGAAAAAGTAGCCCACGGATAATCTCGCCAGAGGGTGTGAGAAGGCTGAATCATAAAGGGTCCTTAAACGGTCCATGGGGACATCGGTGGGGGTGTGAGCTTGAAAATAGGCAATAAACTTCTGGCTGCCCGCCCTATGGCGGTAATATTCAATCGCCTCCTGTATCTGCTGGGTAATAGAAACTCCGGGACGGCCTGCATTGGGACTGAAGCTTAGATTGTTGCAGTAGATACATCCTCCATTGCCTACAGTCCCATCGATATTGGGGCAGGTGAAACCGGCTGCGAGGGGAATCTTCTGTACACGAAAGGGATATCGCTCTCGCAGATATTGACTGAAGGGATAATAAGGCCTGTTGAAGAACCCCCCAGTTTGCTGGGGGGATTCTTCGACCCGAGTGGAACTTTGATCTTTTGTACCCGCCTGCCGGACGGACAGGTTCGCCCGCCTTGACTCCCCAGCATCCGCCTGAGGCGGATGGGGAGATTGCAGCGTGCTTTGCGTGTTCAATTTATAATAAGTTATTCCTCATAGGCCCTGATAGCGCGGGACGGATGAGTTAATCCGAAGGGACCAGCCATCGATCCCCCCGGCCAGGTTCTGTGCCTTGCCAAAGCCCATCTGTCGGAGGAACAGGGCGGCGTGAAGACTCCGCACCCCGTGGTGGCAGTAGACAATGATCTCCGATGCTGGATCCAGTTCATTGGCCCGCTGCTGGAGCTCCCCCAGCGGGATCAGCGTGGCTCCTTCAATTCGGGCGAGGTCATACTCCCATTGCTCCCGCACATCCAGGAAGACCACCTTCTGCCCGTTTCCCAATTTCTGCTTGGCTTCTTCTGGCTGGATCTGAATATCCATGTCCATGCCGTTCTAATCCTGATCTTCCGGCATACCGCCCATCATGCCTCCACCCATGGGGCCCATCATTCCACCCATCATGCCGTGCCTTCCCTTCATATGGCGCATCGACTTAAAACCCAATTCGCGGAACTGCTCGTATTGCTCATCGGTGAGAAATTTGCGGGTCTCCTGGAGGGTCTTGATACGATACAGCATTAGGTCAGACTGCATGACCTCCAGCTCCTTCACCTTCTTTTCGGCCTTACCCATGTCCAGGTTCTTGGCATCAATCAGCTCCCATAGTTCAAGCTCGGCCACACGGAGATTGGCATTGCGCTTGATCATCTCCTTTTGGTAGTCTGAGCGGATCTTCTTTAACTTTGCCACCTGGTCGTCGGTTAGATTCAGCCGTTCCTTAAACATCTCGATGTCAAATGGGCCCTCGCCATATGAGCCTCCCCCATAGCCCTGCATGCCTCTCTGGTGTTCCATGCCCTCCTTCTTGCCGGGCTTGCCCATCATGCCCTCATGGCCCATCATCTGGGCACGGGCCGATGCAGTAAAAAACGTGAGCACGATTGAAGCCACCAGCACTGCCAATGTCCTTAGGATTATTTTATTTGTCTTCATACGATCCCCCCTGGTTAGAATTCTATTCCTTTCTGTGCCTTGATCCCTTTCTTATACGGATGCTTGACTTCATGCATTTCGGTCACGAGATCTGCAATTTCGATGATCTCCGGTGCGGCATCCCGCCCTGTTAGGACAACATGCAGGTCTGCCGGCTTTTCCTTCAGAAACTGGACCACCTCCTGCACCGGGAGATAGTCATACTTAATCACGTAATTGATCTCATCAAAGATCACCATGTGATACTGGCCGGACAGGGCTGCCTTCCGACCAAACTCCCAGGCCTCATGGGCCTTCTGCCGGTCCCGTTCCGGGTCTTTGGTGTCCCAGGTGAATCCCTCCCCCATGGGACGGATCTCCATCAGACCCTCAAACCTTTTGGCCGACTCAAGTTCCCCATAGTGCCAGGCCCCCTTGATAAACTGCACCATGAGGACCTTGTAGCCATATCCCACCGCTCGAAAGGCCAGGCCTAGGGCGGCGGTGGTCTTTCCCTTGCCTTCTCCTGTGTGGACGATGATGAGGCCTTTCTTCTGGGTGGGCTTATCGGTGGGAGGAGTCTGGGGCCCGGCCATCTCCTGACCTCACAATCCTTTCTCGGAAGCGATCTTCATCTTTTCTCCTATGCCGGTATTAGACTGTGGCTAGCTTTTCCAATGCCTTGATCTGTACAGGCTGACCCAGCACAATCAACGTATCCGCTTCCTCAATCACATACACAGCCGGGGGGTTAAACTCCATGTGCCCCGATTTTTTCTTGATGGCCACCACAATAATTCCAAGTTCAATACGGATACCTGAGTCTCTCAGGCTCCTTCCCGCCAGTTTGGAGTCCCCCCGGATCAAGATCTCCTCCATCTGCAATTCCATGTATTCACTGTGGGTGGCAAGTTCGATAAAATCCACCACATTGGGTCGTAACACCGCCTGGGCAATCCGCATCCCCCCAATCACATAAGGTGAGATCACCTTGTTAGCGCCGGCGCGAAGAAGCTTCTGTTCGGACTTCTCCTCCCCCGCCCGGGCAACAATTAGCAGGTTCTTATTGAGCCCTCTGGCCGATAACACAATGTAGAGATTCTCCGCATCTGAGCTCACCACGCTGATTAACCCCTTCGCCCGCTCGATCCCAGCCGTGAGAAGAGTCTCTTCCAGGGTGGCATCACCCTCCACCACATTTATTTCATCATGATTAATCTGGGTGGCCACCACCGGGTCCTTCTCCACGATCACCACCGGCAACGGTTTGGCCATCAACTCCTTCACCACCATCCGGCCGATCCTGCCGTATCCGCAGATAATGTAATGACCCCA
>DATECO010000224.1:0-4693 GCA_035286865.1 Nitrospiria bacterium
CTGGAGTGACTACCTATCTCTCATGAAGATTCGGATCGATGTCTTCATTACCCTGAGTGGTCTGGTGGCGGCCGTGGCCACCGCCCAGGGAGCCATTCCACTGGCCCATACGGCCTGGCTTGCAACGGCCCTTATGCTGGCCTCGGCCAGTGCAGCACTCTTTAACCAGTATGCAGACCGAGACTTAGACAGGCTGATGGCTCGGACCCGTCACCGGGCTCTGCCGGCTGGCCGTGTACGCTCCACTGAGGTCCTTGCGTTAGGTGGAATCTTGGGCCTTCTGGCTCTGGGAGTAGCCCTGCTGGTCTTCAATCCCCTGGTGGCCCTTCACCTGTTCCTGGGCGGCTTTGTGTATGCGGTGGTCTACACCGTATGGCTTAAGCGCCGGAGCTGGCTCAACATTGTCATTGGCGGCCTGGCGGGAAGCTTTGCGATGCTGGCTGGTGGGGCCTCAGTACGACCGGAGTTTTGCCTGCCACCGCTCCTGCTGGCCCTGGTGATGTTTTTCTGGACCCCGTCGCACTTCTGGAGCCTGGCCATGGCCCACCAGGGAGATTATGCTCAGGCCAAGATTCCGATGCTTCCGGTGGTGGTGGGACCAGCCCGAACCGCCCGGGCTATTCTCTTTAACACCGGACTCCTTGTTGCCTCTTCTGTGCTTCCTTATTTGGCTGGAACCCTCGGTCGGGTCTACCTGATAGGTGCCCTGTTGGCCGGGGGCTATTTCCTGCTTCAAAATCTCCGATTAGTGAGGAATCCCTCACGGGATCTCGCCTGGACCAATTTTAAGGCCTCCATGGCTTACCTATCCCTGCTCCTGGCGGTGGTGGCGCTGGATGTATTCTGGCCTTAATCATTACTTAACCATTAGTCTTATCTAGGATGCGAATGGGGGAACGGATCCGAAGGCGTGCCCTGTACTTCCTTCTCTTTATTGAAAATCAAGCCAACCGGTTTTTTCCGGAGGGCCGGCTTACGTCTATGAGAAGTTTCGGCTTGAGCCCGGATCTCATACCATCCGTCTTGGCATCAAGGAACTGAATGGGCGACCAGAGATGATTCAATCAGACCGCATTGATTTACAAGCGGGCCATGTGGTGGTTGTCCCTTGAGCACTGATGAAGAATCGCATTCAGAGTCCAGTGGTAAGCCAACAAGAGAACAGATTCTTGAGTCTCTGCGCCAGGTAATTGATCCGGAACTCGGGGTCAACATTGTGGACTTGGGACTGATCTATGGGGTGGAAACTCTGAATGGGAACGTGCGTGTCAAGATGACCATGACGAGCCCGGCCTGTCCTCTTAATGAATACCTTTCAGAAATGGTTCACACGACTATTGAGTTTTCGGTCCCGAATGTGCAATCCGTGGAGGTCATGCTTGTCTGGGACCCGCCTTGGAGTCCAGAAAGGATGTCTGAAGAAGCCCGGCGCCGTCTGGGTTGGTCGAAATGAGTCAAGACAATATTCTGAAAAGAGAGCTTTATCATGACTAAAAAAGTGGACGTACGGCATATCCCCCCGGCTCAACGTCACTCCTTGATCTTCCAAACCTTTGAGGCCCTGCAACCGGGCGAGGCGTTTATCCTGGTCAACGACCATGACCCCAAGCCCCTTTACTACCAGTTCAAGTTCGAACGGGAGGGTCAGTTCAGTTGGGAATACCTGGAACAGGGACCAGAGGTCTGGCAGGTGCGTATCGGGAAGGAGAAGGGTTGACGATCAGGTACCGTTTACGTTTCCCTTTACTGGCCTTCGGGATGCTCGCCCTGCTTTCGGCTCTGTGGGGTGGGCTGGTGCGCCTAGGATGGGGTCTTCCTTCAGTACAGCCTAACCTGGCTGGCTTCCACGGTCCTCTCATGATCTCCGGCTTTCTCGGTACCCTCATCGGTTTGGAGAGAGCGGTCGCATTGGGTCGACTGTGGGCCTATTCGGGGCCGTTGCTGAGCGGGCTCGGTGCACTGGCCTTGATCGTAGGCCTGCCCGGAGCATCTGGTCAGCTCCTGATGACGATTGCCAGCCTTATTCTTGTCATCGCTTCCTTAACCATTATTCTGCGCCAGTCAACGCTTTTCACGATGACCATGGGATTGGGAGCGATTTGTTGGTTGGTGGGTAACATCCTCTGGATTGGGGGATGGCCGGTTCATCAGATCGTTCTGTGGTGGGCTGGTTTTCTGGTGCTGACAATCGCTGGGGAGCGACTGGAGTTGGCCCGGCTGGCCCACCTTCCGGGAAAGAGCCGACCGACCTTTCTGCTTGCTGTAGGCCTCCTTCTTTTTGGGCTCGTGCTGACTGCTATATCTTTTGACCTTGGGATACGTCTCAGTGGAATAGGGATGATCACTCTGGCAGTGTGGCTGATGCGCTATGACATTGCCCGGCGTACTGTGCGGCAGAGAGGGCTCACTCGCTTCATGGCGGTATGCCTGCTCTCTGGGCATGCTTGGTTAGGTGTCAGCGGGTTGCTGGCCATGATCTTCGGCGGAGTGGTGGCTGGACCACAGTATGATGCTTTATTGCATGCGCTCTTGCTGGGCTTTGTCTTTTCCATGATTTTCGGACACGCGCCGATTATCTTTCCTGCGGTGATCGGTGTGTCCATGTCCTTTCAACCCAGCTTTTATGTTCATCTCGTCCTGCTGCACCTGACATTGCTCCTGCGAATGGCAGGTGACCTGGCAGGCTGGATGCCAGGGCGCCAGTGGGGGGGACTCCTCAATGTCTTTGTGATACTTCTTTTTCTGGCAAATACAGGATATTCTATTTTGAGATCATCGGCTCCAACTGGAAGATAAAGGGATCATGATTTCCTATTGTTCTGTCGAAACATTTCGATTAAGATTGCAAGACTAGATTTCAGAACCTATCGATGGCACGGGCGATGCAGAAATATATGTGATAGCCGGAATCTAGGGTCAAACACAAAGTTTATGTCGGAGGGTCTGGATGTCAAAGGTCTGGGTACTGCAGCACATTGAGTGCGAAAACCTGGGAACAATCGCCCATTCACTGCAATCCGCGGGCATTTCTGCGCAGTATGTATGCACGTTTGAAGGGCAGCCTGTACCCAAGGAAATGGGTGATGCCGCAGGCCTTATTGTGATGGGTGGACCGATGGGGGTGTATGATCAGCCTCGTTACCCTTTTCTCATGGATGAAATGCGCCTGATCCCGCAGGCCCTGCGGGAAGAGAAGCCGATCTTGGGGGTCTGCTTGGGGAGCCAGCTTCTGGCCGCTACGTTGGGGGCCAGGGTGACAAAGGGAAAGAAAAAGGAGATCGGATGGCATGGGGTCACCTTAACAGAAGCAGCGAGGAGCGATCCCCTCTGGATGGGGGTGGAGCCCTCTTTTATGGCCTACCACTGGCACGGTGATATCTTTGAGCAGCCTTCAGGCGCTGTATCGCTAGCATCGTCAGATTTGACGCATTGCCAGGCATTTCGCTATGGTCACCATGCCTATGGTTTTCTGTTTCATATGGAGATTACGGAGGGGATGATCAAGGATATGGTCAAGACATTTCGAGATGAACTGCAAGAGGCAGGCATCGATGGCCGTGAGATTATTGAAAAAGCAGAAGACCATCTCCCCCAGCTTCAAAATATTGGGGGGCTAGTTTTCCAGAGGTGGGCAGGTTTAGTCGAAAGCAGGAGTAGGAGAACCTGATGATAAGGGTCAAGCGTGTCTACGAACCATCGGCGCCGGACGATGGGGCCCACTTTTTGGTGGACCGCCTTTGGCCGCGGGGGATGAAGCGAGAAGCTTTGCAACTGGATGGCTGGCTGAAGGAGGTAGCCCCCAGCGATGCCCTGCGCCGCTGGTTCGGCCACGACCCAAAGAAGTGGGAAGAGTTTCGTCGCCGGTATTTTATTGAACTGGATGGCAGGCCCGAGGTCTGGCGCCCCATTCTGGAGGCTGCCCGCCGGGGCCATGTCACCCTTCTGTACGGCGCCAGGGATACCGAGCACAACAACGCCGTGGTGCTGAGTGATTATTTAAGGGACAAAGTGGGAAACGGATAAACAACTTCGGAGCGCCTCATGAATCGAGCGGCCCACAACAGAGTGCCGTGGTTAACCCGATTTTCGGTCGAAAGACCCAAGCTGGTTATTGTCCTGACCCTGGGCATCACAGTGCTCTTTTTAACGCAGCTTCCCCGGATCCAGACCGACACGGATCCCAAGAACATGCTGCCAGCCACCTCGGCGGTCCGGGTTTCCAATGATGAGGTGGAGCGATGGTTCGCCCTGCACAAGGATGTGATCGTCCTGGGGATCGTCAACGACGAGGGAATCTTTAACCGACAGACCCTGGAGCGGATTGACCGGATTATGGGGGAAATCATCAAGATTCCGGGTGTCGTGGTGAAAGACGTCACCGGCCTCACCGCGGTGGATAATGTCCTATCCGCCCCCGTTGGAGAAGGAGCCCAGCTTTCGGTGCAGCCGGCTGTTGCCGAGATTCCCGAAACCCCGGAGGCGATGGCGGTTTTGGCCCGGTCCCTGCTTTCGAATCCCCTCTTTGTGAACAGGTTAGTATCCCGAGACGGCACCACCACAGCAATCTACATCCCTCTGGAACCGGGCGCCAATGCGAAGATCATTGCAGACCGGATCCGGACGATCCTTCCGAAAGAAGCAGGGAACGAGCGCTATTACCTCGCGGGCGATCCTGTGGCCCGCGATACCTTTG
>DATECO010000225.1:0-4918 GCA_035286865.1 Nitrospiria bacterium
GTGGGAAAAGCGAGGGTCTGGCTCAGCCAGCCCGAGCGCGGGGTGTGGGGGCACCTGCCTGCCCCCGCCTGCCGGACGGGCAGGGGCAGGCAGGTCGGAGGACCCTTCCCTTTGTGTTGCCGCACGGGCCCCCACAGATAAATGCCTATAGGGTCCGGTGCGAATAGGATCCGTGGGACCGAAAAGGGCCACCACCGGTGTACCGACGGCCACGGCTAAGTGCACAGGGCCAGAATCGTTGGAGATGAGAAGTCTTGCCTTTCTTAATAGGCCAGCAAGCTGCTTTAAGGTGGTCTCCCCAGCCACAGAGAATGCAGAGGTCCTCATCAAGGACTGCATCCGCTTGATTTCAGCGACATCGTCCCTTCCCCCCATCAGGACCACGGCCGTTCCTGTACCCTGAATAAGGTCGGCGAGCTGCGCAAATCGCTGAATCGGCCAACGCTTGGTCCACCACCGTGCCATGGGATTAAGCACGATGAATTCACGTGAGGGTGCAAGCCCCTGACGCTTGAGCAGAGCATCCACTACCTCCTCATCTTCCTGAGAGATGGCAAGAGTGCAAACCGGATCCCGCGGAACGGCCCCGAGGCTTTTGGCCACCAGGAGATAGCGGTCAATGGCGTGTATAGGATGTTGGGGAACATCCACTTTGTGGGTATAAAACAGTACGCTTCCTTCACGCCCATTTTTAAATCCTACGCGGACGGGGGCCCCCGAGAGATAACTGATCACCCCACTCCTAAAAAGTCCCTGAAGGTCCACCGCCAAGTCAAATCTTTTCTTCCTGAAGATCCCGATGAGGCTACCCAACGCGCCCCAGCGAAATGACCAGGGAATGGTCTCATCCAGATCGGGATGACCCTCCACAAGATCAGCCCATTTTTCATGGATGAACCAGGCCAGATGGGCCTTCGGATACCGAGCCCGCAAGGCATTTAATACTGGAAAGGTGTGGATGATATCACCCAGAGAACTGGGCTTAATGATCAATATCCGCTCATATTCCATGATCGTTATTCGTTATACGTTATACGTTATTCGCTACCGCTACGGTTAACGATTAACGAGTAACGTGTAACGTCTTTTTGATATCCTCCATGATCCATTGAACCGCCTCAGAGAGATCTCTTGCAACGAAATTTGGCAGGGAGGGATCGAGACGGGGCAGATCATTTATGCCATGTCCCGTCAGGACTAAGATCCCCTTTGCACCTGCATTGTGGGCCAGTTGAATATCCGTCGCCTTATCTCCCACCACGTAGGAGCGGGAGAGGTCAATTGAAAGCTCCCTAGAAGCGACCTCAAGCATCCCGACAGATGGCTTTCGGCACTGACAGCCCTCGTCCGGATGGTGAATACAATAATAAATCCCATCCAGTCTTGCACCCTGATCAGACAGGATGGTTTCTAAGTGCTCGTGGATCTCCTTGAGCTTTTCCTCAGGATAGTAGCCCCTGGCCACTCCAGACTGATTTGTCAAAATAACGGCCTTGAGCTGGCTTTGATTGATCTGGCGGATGGCCTCAGCGGCCCCTGGCAGCAACTTGAGCCGATCCGGAGAGTCTAAATATCCCACATCTTCATTGATTGTCCCATCCCGATCCAGAAAAACCGCAATCTTGCTCAATGCTGAAAGCTGAAAGCTCAACGGAAAATCTTTTTGCTTCCCTTTGAGCTTTGGGCTTTGAACTTCGAGCTGCGGTTCTTCATCCCCTTTGAGCCTTGATCCGCCTGAGGCGGATTGAGCCTTGAGCTGACTTTCTGCTGCCTCAAAAACCTCCTCCACCGAGATCCGTGTCATACACCGATGATCGATGGGACATTCACGTAAGAGGCAGGGCGAGCATTCAACCTGTTTACGCAATAGCAGATTTCGGTTGCCGAGAGGAGAGGTCATCTCCGGATCGGTCGGTCCGAAGATGGCCACCACGGGAATTTCAAAGGCGGCCGCGATGTGCATTGGCCCGGAGTCATTCGTAATAAAGAGGGCACATTGTCGGATCATGGCCATAAGCTCCCGCACCGATAGACAACCACTCAAGGCTATGGCGGGATGCCTCATCTGTGCCGAAATCTCGCGACCCAGAACTTCCTCGCCGGGTCCTCCAAAGATCACGATCCTGGCCTCTTGGGACTCTATCAAGCGGTCTGCAAGCCTGGCGTATCGCTCTGCAGGCCATCGCTTGGCCGCCCCGTACGTCGCCCCGGGATTGATCCCCACGACCCTCTCCCCATCCTCAACCCCGTGTTTTTTTAGAAGCCGTCTCGCGTTTTCATCCTCCAGGGCAGTTGTTCTTAAAGAGGGTCTCTTGAGTCCCTCTTTTCCTCCGAGAGATTTCAAAAGGTGAAGGTAGTAATCCGCCTGGTGATATGAACCCTTAGGCAGCGGGGCACGCACCGTCAGTAGAAAGCCCCGTCCATCAGTGGGATACCCATAGCGAATAGGTATTCGGGCGATCCTAGCCAGGAAGGCGGCCTCAAAGGCATTTTGGAACAATACGGCCAGATCAAACGACTCTCCCTCTATTTTTCGACACAGCTTCAGCTTTCCCATCAGGCCACGGTGTCCTCCGACCTTATCATAGACCCATATCCGATCCAGATGGGGATTCTCGCGTAACAGTTCGGCTATTGTGGCATTCACCAGTAAAGTGATCTTGGCCTCGGGAAATCGTTCTCTCAGCACAGCCAGTGCCGGTGTACACATTACCGCATCCCCAATCCAATTTGGGCCCCGCACGAGTATCTTTTGAACCTTGTTTAAATCCATCGTTATTTCCGTTAATTCCGTTGAGTCCGTTAGGTCCGTTAAGCCATTAACTGTATTGAACTGAATTTTACTGACTCAACGGAAATAACGGACTAAACAGACTCAACGTCCTTTGGTTGAGTCTTCCATCGACGGTGGACCCACAGCCACTGGTCCGGGTGCTGGCGGACATAGGACTCAATCACAGAAGTGAATTTTTGGGTATTGGCCACCACATCCCTTTGCAGATCTCCCGTCTCCTCCAGCATAACAGGAGGCTCGATGATAATCCGGTGTCGATTGCCTCCCTGCCTGAAGGTGAAAGCCGGTAGAACGGGGGCCCCGGTCTTGAGTGCAAGCAGGGCAAGGGTTTTGTGGGCACAGGCCGGCCGGCCGAAGAAATTCACAAAGACCCCTTGGTCGGGCGCGACATTCTGGTCTAGCAAGAAACCAATCGTTTCTCCTTTCTTGAGTAGCTTTAACACCTCTCGCAGGGCACCTCCCTTTTTGACCACCCGATTCCCCCAGCGCGTCCTGAGGCGAGACAACAGGCCTTCCAGAAGCGGATTGTCCAGGGGACGGGCCACGACATTCATCGGATATCCCTTCAAGGACTGTACCAGGGCCATCCATTCCCAGTTGCCCAGGTGGGCGGTCAGATAAAGGACCCCGCGGCCTTTTTTATGGGCCTCCAGAAAGTGATCCTGGCCTTCGATGCTCACCGCCCCCATGATCTTATCGGGTGGTGACGTCAAGGCCCGTGCCAGTTCGGCCAGGGATTGCCCCAAGTGTTGGTAAGACCGCCGTGCGATGGCTTTCAGTTCAAGTTCATTTTTCTCCTTACCGAAGGCAATCCTCAAGTTCTCAATAGCCACACGCTGATGCCTTCGATCGATCCAAAAAACTAGAGAGCCCAGTCCCTCACCCAGGCGATAGGCGCCCGGCTCAGGAAGCAGGCACAGACCCTTTAACAGACCCTGAAGCGCAAGATATTCTAATCTATGCTTAACCAATCTTAATCCGTTCACGTATAAAATGCTCCCAGGCCTCAGCCCCTTCAATCCGCTCAAGGTCCATTCTCAATGCCCAGACAGAGTCGTTTGGGTCCAGAACCTCGCGAACCTTTACCCCATCCTTCTCTGTCGTGACCAGCGCGTCTACACCCTCATGTCGGGCAGTCTGAGATAACTTCTTTATATCCTCACGGGTATAGATGTGATGATCCTCAAAAATCACCTCCCTCACCACCTTTGCCCCCAGATGGTCAAGAAAAAATCGAAAAGAGGACGGCTGACCGATTCCCGAGAAGGCCAGCACAGTCTGTCCCTTCAGGAATGTCACATCCCTCACCTGGCTAGACGCCACACCGATCAACCCTGTCGGCCGAAAAAAAACCTGAAACACAGGGACCTGGGGGTGGTAACCCCGGATCTGCCGGGTAATCTCAGGCCACTGATCGCTCTGTTCCATCCGGCTGACCAAAATAGCAGAGGCACGGCGCATTCCACCTAAGGGTTCCCTCAGAATTCCCCGGGGAAGGAGGCGCCCCCTGGCCCGAGGCGGTCCGAAGGGGAGTGTCCCGTCAATCACCAGAAGGTCAATGTCCCGATGTAACCCCAGGTGTTGAAATCCATCATCCAGGAGGATCACCTCCAGGTTAATACGCTCAAGAAGGTATTGGCCAGCCCGATAGCGATCCCTCCCCACCACGACAGGGACCTCTTTCAACCGCCACGCAATCAGATAGGGCTCTTCGCCCACCTCCAGGGGTCCGGCCAATAATTGCTCTCCGTCGCTGACCCACTGTAAGTCCTCTCTCCTTTGGCCCTTGTAGCCCCGGCTCAAGACACCCACCTTTAGCCCCATCCTGCACAGATATTCGGCCATGGCAATGACCAGGGGAGTCTTACCGGTACCCCCTACAGTAAGATTGCCAATACTGATCACAAGAGTTTTAAGCCGCCGGGTCTTGAGCAACCCTGAGCGGTAGAGAAACAGGCGAAGCGAGCAAATGCCCCCGTATAGAAAAGACAAGAGCGTTAGAAACCCCAGGAGAGGCTTGAGGATGAACCTCCTGAAGCCGATCGGCTCTATCTCATCCAATAGCAAACGCATTCAATCCCCTAAAATTCCACGCAGCAGCGTGAGATTTTTCTCTACGACCCC
>DATECO010000226.1:0-4982 GCA_035286865.1 Nitrospiria bacterium
ATCTTTTCAGAAATCCTTTCTTGCGAATAAATAATGATTACCGCCAGGAGGAGAATGACAGAAAAGAGAATCCATAGGATCAATGTTATTTTCCTGCGTTTCAAAGTCAAACCTCTGCTCATTATAACTTGTTAAATTATCATAAAGAATTGTCAATTGCAATACGATAACTCCTCTGGTTTTTTCCTTGGAAACACCCGGGGTCCAGGGTATAATATTAAAAAAATCATCACGAAAAAAATAATGATCTCAGGGATACTCAAATGTCGGATAATTTTTCGCGCCTCGTAAAGATCATGGAGCGGCTCAGAGGGGAACAGGGTTGTCCCTGGGATAAAGAGCAGACACGGGACTCGATCAAGCCCTTTTTGGTGGAAGAGGTCTACGAGGTTCTGGAGGCTATAGAACAGGCCGATCCGATCAACCTTAGAGAAGAACTGGGTGATCTTTTGCTTCAGATTGTATTTCAATGCCAGATCGCAAAGGAACGACAAGAGTTCGAGGCCGAGGATGTACTCACCTCCTGCATTGAGAAAATCATCAGACGACACCCGCATGTCTTTGGTGACCAAAAGGTCAAGGACCAGGCATCCGGCTCTGCCGGTGACTGGCCGGGGGGTGGGGGCATCGGAGGAGCAACTGCACCGCACGGGCCCCCACAGATAATGACTGCTCGCGAGGTTCTCCATCGGTGGGAGGAACTGAAGCGTCAGGAACGGGGTTCGGAATCCGCCTCAGGCGGACAGGAGTCCTTGTTGGAAAGCCTACCCAAGGCCCTTCCCGCATTGATACTCGCCCACAGGGTCCAGGAGCGAGTTTCCCGGGTGGGATTTGACTGGCCATCCCCATCCTCCTCTGTCTTAGGTAAGGAGGGAATCGGCGGAGTCTTGGACAAGGTCCGGGAGGAATTCGAAGAACTGGAAGAGGCCATTCGACAGAATGAAAAGGAACGAATCGGGCAGGAACTGGGTGACGTCCTGTTCAGCCTGGTGAACCTGGCCCGATTTACACAGGTGGATCCAGAGGGAGCCTTACGCGAGACGACGCATCGCTTTATTGACCGATTCAAGGAAATGGACAGGATTGCAAGGGCGAAGGGAAGGTCCTTGCATGAGCTTAGCCTGGAAGAGATGGACGTCCTCTGGGAGCAAAGCAAGAACAAAGAGAAAGGCTAGCACGCTTGCTTTATGGGGGGTCTTCACCTATACTATATAATCAATGGGAAGTATTGATTTCTCAATGATTTTCTTATTTGTCCAGTTATTTCTATATAGATTGATCGCGAGGATAGGCGGTGCCGCTGTTTAACTGCCGGGTGGCCAGGGCCGATGGCTCAATCGCGCAGGAACGCATTGAGGCTGAGGACGAAAGGGCTGTGCGTGTACAAATGGAGGAGAAGGGTTATCTCGTTTTCTCCATTCGGCGCCTTCAGGCTTTTTCTCTCTCCTCCATCCGTTTGACCTTCGGAAAACGCCTTCATCCGAGAGAATTTCTGGTATTTAACCAGGAACTGCTGGCGCTGATTCGGGCGGGCATTTCCATTATGAGGATCCTGGATATCCTGATAGGAAGAGTGTCCCACCCCGCCTTTCGGGATGCCCTGATCGGGGTAAGAGACGGCATCAAAGGGGGATCATCCATTTCTGAGGCGATGTCGAAATATCCTTCCTATTTTTCTGAGCTTTATGTTTCTTCCGTGCGCGCCGGTGAGCGGAGCGGAAACCTGGTCGATGTCCTGCAGCGCCACATCACATATCTCAAAAGGATGCTGGCGGTGCGAAAGAAGGTCATTTCCTCCCTGAGCTATCCAATCTTTCTGCTGGCAGTGGGAGTCTCTGTCATTTTTTTCCTGCTCACCTATGTCATGCCCACTTTTATGGAGATCTTCAAGGATTCTGGAACACAACTTCCCCTGGCGACCCAACGACTCATCTCCGTCGTACTATTTCTGCAAGAATATCTGTTCTATATCTTGTTAGGATTGGTAGGAGTTGTTATACTGATCCACCAGGGCCATAAGACTGCCTGGGGCCGGAAATGGCTGGACTCCATCATCCTGAGGGTCCCTATGATTGGCCAGGTGGTGCAAAGGCACTATATGATTACCATGACCAGAACCTTATCCACCACGCTGGCGGGTGGTATTCCTTTGGTCCCTGCACTGGGGATGGTCTCGGAGGCCCTGCCCAATCGGGTATGGTCCAGGAAAGTATTAGAGGTCAGTGGGCGTGTCCAGGAAGGGGTGAGTCTGGCACATAGTCTGGAGCGATCGGGGATGTTGCCCAATATGAGTCTTGAGATGATTGATGTGGGGGAGAATTCGGGATCCTTGGTGGAAATGCTGGGCGAGGTCGCTGACTTCCATGAGGATGAACTGGACCTCTACCTGGGACGGCTCACCACGTGGGTGGAACCCATTATGTTGCTTTTGATGGGGATCATAGTTGCGGTCATTGTGATCAGCATGTACCTACCCATCTTCCATCTAGCAGGGACGATCAGATGAAGTGTTAACCGTTCATCGTTAAACGTTAAACGAATAACGAATAACGAATAACGAATAACGATTAACGTATAACGATTAACGTATAACGTATAACGAATAACGGATAACGATTAACGATGAAGACATTTCTGAGACGCAAGAGATTAGGTGATCTGCTCATTGAGAAAGGACTAATCACCCCAGAAGAGATGAGCAGGGTCCTTGTCAGGGTGAGTCAGGAAAAAAAACGGTTGGGAGCGGTGCTTCTGGAAATGGGTCTGGTGACGGAGGAGACCTTGGCCCAGATCCTGGCCCTACAACTTCAGATTCCATATTACCCGCTGACTGATTTCAGGTTGGACCCTGCCTTCTACAAAACGATCCCAGTGGAACTGATGTATCGGTACCCCTTCATCCCGTACGAAGAACACAATGGGGTTTTGACCGTTGTCCTGGCGGATCCCACAAATATCTCGGCCATCGATGAGCTGGATCTAATCCTACACAGGCCACTTACGTTTGGTGTATCCACCCGATCAGCCATCCTGGAGGTGCTCAAGAAGGGGGAGGGGTCTGCACAGGTCCTCAAAAAAATGGAGGCCGATTTCAGGCCTATCCTGGTCCGCGAGGACGACAGGGGAGACGAAATCCTCTCCGTTGAAAAGATCTCTAAGGATGCCAGCCCGGTGATAAAGCTGGTGGACACCATGATCCTCAATGCCCTTCAAAGAAGAGCCAGCGATATTCACATAGAAGCGGCGAACCAGCAGGTCGGCGTCAAATACCGGATTGATGGGGTCCTGTACCCGATGATGGAACCCCTAGATATCCGCTTTCATGCACCCCTTGTGTCCAGGATCAAGGTAATGTCGGAACTGGATATCGCTGAGAAGAGAGTTCCCCAAGATGGGCGTTTTAAGATGCGCCTTGAGCAGAAAACGGTGGATTTTCGAGTCTCAATTCTCCCCAGCATCTTCGGTGAGGCTGTGGTGATCCGGATCCTGGACAAGGAGTATATCACGGCGGGTATTGACGAACTGCGCCTTGACCGATTGGGATTTAATCCAGAAGACCTGAGGAGATTCAAACGGGCTATTGTGGAACCCTACGGCATGGTCCTGGTGACAGGGCCTACCGGCAGCGGGAAGACCACCACCCTGTATGCCGCTATTACTCAAATCAACAATCAGGAGGATAAGATCATCACCATCGAAGACCCAGTCGAGTACCAGCTCAAAAACGTGGTACAGATCCCGGTCAATGAGAAAAAAGGGCTCACCTTTGCCAAGGGGTTACGATCTATCCTGCGCCATGACCCGGATAAGATAATGGTTGGAGAGATTCGGGATGCCGAGACCGCCCAAATCGCGATCCAGTCTGCACTGACCGGCCATCTGGTGTTCACCACGGTTCATGCCAACAATGCCTTTGATGTGATCGGGCGCTTCGTGAATATGGGGATCGAGCCGTACAACTTTGTCTCTTCATTAAATTGCATCCTGGCCCAGCGGCTGGTGCGGGCCATCTGCAATCAGTGCAAAACGACTATCCAGGTGACCCGGGAATTGTGTGAGGTATCGGGCCTGGATTATGACAAATATCGGGAGGTGCCTTTTTATCAGGGCAAGGGTTGCCCGGAATGCAACGGGACCGGCTTTAAGGGGAGAATGGCAATCACAGAATTCCTGGATCTCTCCGATACCATTCGACAAATGATCCTTGACCGAAAACCGACCTCCGAGATCCAAAAACAGGCCATTGCTGAGCGGTTGACTACATTGCGACAAGCGGGATTGGAGAAGGTCCTTCGAGGTGAAACTACACTGCGTGAAATCAATCGGGTGACATTTATTGAGTGAGCAGTGAACAGAGCTGAAAGCTGAAGGCTCAAAGCTCAAAGGTGAAAGTTCATAAGGAACGGATGAACACACCTTTGAGCTTTCAACTCGTTTCTGCTCGCTGATGGCCTAGGATGAGATGATGCGCTTTTTCCCCCTAAAGGCAGGACTTCATATTGGATCCCAGTATCTTGCACTGGTTGTGCTGGAAAAGCACCGAAATGTATATCGCCTGAATGCCGCCCAGGTGGCCGAATTGCCGTCAGGGCTCATCCAGCCCTCCCCTGCAAACCTGAACATCTCTGATATTGGGGAATTTCATGTCCATCTCAAAAAGTTGCTTCAACCCATCAAGGGGATTAAAGCCATTTCACTGAGCCTTCCCGATCCTTCAGTCAGGGCCGCGCTACTTTCAGCCAATAGTTTACCCGTAAAAGGCAGTGATCGGGATCAGCTGATCCGCTGGCAGATGGAGAAGATATTTCTTGCTCCGCTGGGAAGCGCCAAAGTGGTCTATCAGCCAATCCCTTCTCCTAGGAAAACTCTTCTGGCGGTGACCATCCAGTCCGAGATCCTCCAGCAGTATGAAGACGCTATAAGGCGCTTGGGCATCCAGCCGATCTGGGTTAACATCTCTTCTTTTCAGCTTATTAATCTTT
>DATECO010000227.1:0-2327 GCA_035286865.1 Nitrospiria bacterium
ATATGCTGGAGGAGTACCTTCCCTCCGGGATACTGACCCTCAAGAACTTTGATGCCTACCTGGGCCGCTTCCTGACCCAGCCCGGCTACTCGAATGACTTTCGCAAGCTCAAACGCGAGTTGTACATCCCGGCCATGAATGTAGATTTGGGACGGTACGATGTCTTCGGGGAGGGGGAGTTTGCAGAGGTGCCGATCTCCAAGGCCGTGATTGCTTCTTCGGCCGTCCCGATCGTCTTCCAGCCGGTTCATATCAACGGGCGCGACTATATGGACGGCGGCGTGGGGCGAGTGGCCTACATGGATATCGCTATCAATCACGGGGCGACATTGCTCCTTGTCATCAATCCGGTCGTCCCCGTCATCAACGACAAAACGAAGGTCTGCCTGCCGACCTTTTACGGCTCCTGCGGCGGTCTTAAGGAAAAGGGATTTACTTATATCTTTGATCAGGCCAACCGGATCAGCACCTCGACCCGAATCTACCTGGGCCTTAAGCGCTATCAGGCCGAGCATCCCAACAAGGATTTTCTCCTCATCCAACCCGATTCCACCGATGCCTTGATGTTTCTCTACAACGTGATCAACATGGCAGCCCGATTGGAGATCTTAAATTACGGTTATATGTCTACGGTGAACACCTTAAAGGCCCAGTTCTCTACCTACGAGAAGTGCTTCGCCAAGCATGGGATCAAGGTCACACTCCGGCGTTTCCAATAATCATTATCTTTGATTTTTTAAATGAATCCAGTTTATAATAATGGTATTGGATAAAAAGAGGACCCTTGTGGAGCCCCAAAAGCTGCGAGAGGCATCCGACCTCACAGAGACCCTTCATAAAAGGGATACCCAGTTTGATGCCTTAAATCGGCTTTCGGCCATCATCAGCCAGTCTGAAAGCCTTGAAAAGGCGCTGGTCGGCACGCTGGACCAACTCCTGGCGCTTACCGAAGCGGATATCGGATCGGTTCACGTGCTTGAGCACAAGAGCGGGTCTCTTAAGCTGATCGCAAGCCGCGGTGTTTCCCAGGGTTTCATCTATGCAGAGGAATGTATTCCCATCGGAGACTGCCTCTGTGGTGAGGCGGCCCAAACGGGAGAGCTGGTCTCCTCGCCGGATCTATCGGCCGAGCCTCGCTTAAGCCGCGCCGCCTGCCGGGATGAACGGTTTGGGTCCATGATCAGCATACCGCTTAAATCCCGGGACCGGGTCCTGGGCATTCTCACGATCTATGCGAAACGTCCCCACCGTTTTTCCGAGATGGATCGCGAGCTCCTGGCCCTCGTGGGTCATCAGATCGGGGTGGCCGTTGAAAATGCCCAGCTCTATGCGCGCACTCGGGAGCTGGCGGTTCTCGAGGAACGAGGGCTCATCGCTCAGGAAATCCATGACGGCATTGCGCAGTCTCTCGCCTACTTAAACCTCGAGACCAAGAGGCTCGAGGAGCTCCTTGCGACCAAAAACAAAAAACAGGCCCTCTCGCAGCTCGACCACATCCGTGAGGTGATCAAGGATACCTATGAGGATGTCCGCGAATTACTGGTGGATTTCAGAACCAAGTTCAAAGAAGGTGAAGGCCTGGTGGAGGTGTTGAGTCGTTACATCAAGGATTTTGGCCAGCGGACCGGTATCCAGGCAGATCTCGTTAACTCGGATTCGGCCCCGGCCCTTTCACCTGCTGCACAGGTTCAGGTGTTCCGCATGACCCAGGAGGCCCTCTCCAATGTCCGAAAGCATGCCTCCGCGCAGCGGGTCACGGTATCGCTGTCCGCGACTTCTGCCCTTCTCGAGATCAAGATCCAGGACGATGGCAGGGGTTTTGATACCCAGGAGCTTTCAAGCAAGGTGAATCTCCATTTGGGTCTCGAGATCATGAGGGAACGGGCGGCGAACCTCCATGGTGACCTGCGCCTCGAATCACAACCGGGCCGGGGGACGACCCTTCACATCACCATCCCTCTGAAACCGGTTAAGGGATAGAAACGATGCCTCCTATCAAGGTCCTGATTGTAGATGATCACACCCTTTTCCGTAAGGGCCTTATCAGCCTGCTTCAGCAGCAGAAGGGGATCGAGGTCGTGGGAGAGGCCAAGGACGGTGAGGAAGGAACACGCTTGGCCCAAATCACTAAGCCGGATGTCATCCTTATGGATGTCAAGATGCCCAAGTGTAATGGGATCCGGGCTACCCAGGCCATCCGGGAGGCCCTTCCTGAAACTCGGATCATTATGCTCACCGTTTCGGAAGAGGACGAGGACTTATTCTCGGCCATCAAGGCCGGAGCCCGTGGCTATCTGATTAAGAATGTAGAACCCGATCAGCTCATC
>DATECO010000228.1:0-5661 GCA_035286865.1 Nitrospiria bacterium
AATCTTGGCAACTCCGACAAGGTCATGTCGAGCAAATTTGCGGATCCTTCCCAACTCCTGACCGCCTTGCCTGAACCTTTGACAGGAAAGGAATTAAAGAATATCCGTGAGCGCCTCGGAATCTCTCTCCAGGATATTGCCTCACGGACTCGAATTCATCTCCCGTACCTTCAGTTTATTGAAGAGGACCGTTTTGAAAAACTTCCCCATGAGGTCTATTTGCGTGCGTATCTGGCACAATATGCGCAGGTGATGGGGTTGGATGCCTCAAGGGTCGTGCAGGGCTACCTAAAAAGCCATCCAAAAAAGCAAGAGCAGGGGTGATTTTCCGAAGACGTAAGCACGCCGCGATTACCTCGAACGAAGGTGTACTTCGAACCGAAGGTGAGAAGAGCCTTCGATTCTCGGTACAAGCGCTCCCTCCGCCTCAGGTGATGACCTTACGGATGGAGCCACGGAGAATTTGCACCATTCGGGCCAGCACACTGTGGGGGGTCGAGAGGGGAGGCATGAGGACCACCACATTCCCCAGGGGGCGTATGAGCATTCCTCGATTTCTTGCCTCCATGGCTACGAGTGTGCCTTTTTTTTCTGTCAGTGGATAGGGCTCTCTGCTCATCTTATCCTTGACCAGTTCAATACCCACCATCATCCCACACTGTCGGATGTCTCCAACGTGATCGAGTTGATCCAGCGATCGAAGGGCCAGTGACAGGCGGCGGATCTTTGACTGGATTTTGTTTAGTGTCTTTTCTTTTTCAAAGATGCCGAGGTTGGCCAGGGCAGCTGCACAGGCCAGGGGATTGCCGGTGTAGCTGTGTCCATGAAAGAAGGTCTTAAATTCTGAATAATTCCCCAGGAATGCCTCATAGATAGATTGTGTGGTGAGGGTGGCAGCAAGGGGCAGATATCCCCCCGTGATTCCCTTTGCAAGGGCCATTAGGTCAGGTACCACCTCTTCGTGATCACAGGCAAACATCTTTCCGGTGCGGCCGAAACCAGTGGCCACCTCGTCCGCGATCATCAAGACCTGATATTCGTTACAGAGCTTTCGGATTTGCTGGAGATAACCCGGTGGGCTGATGATCATCCCGGCGGCTGCCTGGACCCGTGGTTCAATGATGACGGCGGCCAGCTCTTCATGACGTGTTTTGATGAGTGTTTCCACTTCCTGAAGGCACGCCATGCCGCAGCTCGGATAGGAAAGGGACAAGTGACAACGATAGCAGTAGGGATAGGGAACTCGGACGGTTTCGAAAAGCAGGGGTTCAAAACGCCTGTGGAATAGGTCAATTCCACCTACACTCACTGAGCCAAGGGTATCCCCGTGATAGGCGTTTATAAAAGAGACAAATTTTCTCTTCCTGGGACGAGATTTAAGCTGCCAGTACTGGAAGGCCATTTTCAAGGCTACTTCTACTGCCGTAGAACCGTTGTCTGAATAAAAGACCCTAGCCAACCCTTTCGGGGCTATCTCAAGCAATTTCCTGGCCAATTCAATGGCGGGAATATTAGAAAGGCCGAGCAAGGTGGTATGGGCGATCTTCCTGATCTGGGAGATGAGGGCGCGATCAATCTCCTTTCTTCGATGGCCATGAAGATTCACCCAGAGTGAAGACACACCATCCAGGTATCGTCTCCCATGAACATCGATCAGAAATGGACCTTTGCCACTCTGAATAATGAGAGGGCTCTCTTTTTCCCACTCCTTCATCTGGGTGAAGGGATGCCAAAGATATTGCTGGTCGTCAGCCTGCAGACGATGGATCTCTCCACGTGTCTTTGGTTTTAGTTCAGTCATTTGGACCTTATTCGGATTGCTCGCATGGGGCGGTTGAGGGCAGATGAGATTAGATTAGGTCACCCCCTGTCGGATGTCAAGGATTTTTCCCTGTGATCAGCCAGGAAAAACGGCTGGTGTGATGATGGAATCCAAAAACTTTACATTAAATGAGAATTTAGGGTATAATAAAAATTTAAATTTATCAATACGATTTAGAGGATAGGGAAATCATCATGCCTGAGAGTAAGAATCGTCTCCGGTTCGGATTTAAAGCCATTATGATCTCGGGGATTCTGGTCAGTGTAGGGGTCCTGATTGGCTTAATGGTAGCGGCGGATCTGGGATGGTTGACCCTGAGCAAGGGAGAAAATACCTCCCGAGGTGTGACAGGTGTAGCCCTTCCACTCCTGCCTCAGGTGGGTGAAGGTAGTCAGGCCCTTGTGGAGGTGGCCAAGCTGGTGACCCCTGCCGTCGTCAACATCTCCACCTCCCGTGTGCTCAAGGGCCAGGAGGGTTTCCCCCTCACCCCATTCTTTGAGGATCCCTTTTTCCGAAGGTTCTTTGGGGATGAGTTTTTCCGCCAGTTTGAGGTGCCGCGGGAGCGGAGAGAGCAGAGCCTGGGATCGGGTGTGATCATTGACTCTAACGGTTATATCGTGACTAATAACCATGTGATCTCTAAGGCCGATGAGATCAAGGTGCTGCTGAATGACAGGCGGGAGTTTAAGGGGAAAATAGTCGGAACGGATCCCAAGACTGACCTGGCCGTTATCAAGATCAATGCAGCAGGATTGCCCTCTATTCCCTGGGGAGATTCTTCTCAGCTCCAGGTGGGTGAACTGGTGCTGGCGGTGGGCAATCCCTTTGGTCTAAATCAGACCGTGACGATGGGGATCATCAGTGCGGTTGGCCGTGCCAATGTGGGGATTGCGGATTATGAAGACTTCATCCAAACTGATGCCGCGATTAATCCAGGCAATTCCGGAGGTGCATTGGTCAATATCCGCGGCGAACTAATCGGAATCAACACCGCCATTTTTACACGCAGTGGTGGCTATATGGGAATCGGATTTGCTGTTCCCAGCAGTATGGCAAAGTCGGTGATGGAGAGCCTCAAAACAAAGGGGAAGGTGGTGAGGGGTTGGCTGGGGGTGACGATCCAGGAGGTGAATGCCGACCTGGCCAAACAGTTTGGTTTAGAGGATGCCAAAGGTGCCCTGGTCAGTGATGTCCTGGAGAATAGTCCTGCCGAAAAGGCTGGTGTAGAGCGCGGGGATGTAATTATCGAGCTGGACGGAAAACCAGTGGAGAGTGCCAGCCAGCTTAAGAATATGGTCGCCCAATTGACTATCGGGAGCAAGGTAGACTTGACAGTGGTGCGGGATAAAAAAGAAAAGCGTTTGGCTGTGGTGATTGCTGAGCAGCCCAAGGAAATTGCGAAAGCCGGGGTCGAGGAAGAAGCGGGGGCAAGCAAGGCGATGGCCGGAATAGAGGTCCATGACCTTACACCGGAGATTGCCCGGCGCTATGGATTGTCCCGTGGGGAGCGGGGAGTGGTGGTGACCCAGGTGGAGCCGGATAGTAATGCCGATAATGCCGGGATTCGAGAGGGCGATCTGATCCTGGAAATGAATCGGAGCCCTGTCCGGAATACCGGCGATTATGAGCGAATCGTCTCAGGCTTAAAGAAAGGACAGTCAGTACTTTTGCTGGTGAACCGCCAGGGTCGGACTCTTTTTATCACGATTGCCTCAGAATAATCGGAATCATGCATCTCGATTGCAATCGTCTCCAGAGCCTTGCAACGGGTCAAAGAATCCCCGCTCTTAAGGGCGGGTTCTCCAAGGATCACGTTGGACAGTAAAAGTTGACCTTTTTCAAAAAGTTGTTATCATTAAAAAGATGGCTTGTTTCTCAGGGAAACGGCAAAATTCACAAGTGAAGTTCTGGGTTGAAAGGGGGTGAAAGGAGTGATCGGGTCTCTTCTATTACGTGCATTGATTGTCATTGCTGGGGCGTCTATCGGTTTTTACCTCTTCCCGAAGGTCTTCGAGACGGGAGAATATCGTATTCTTGGGATCATTGCCGGGGTTTCCATGGCAGCGCTTGCACTTGTTCTGGAGTTTATTCTGAGAGGGGTCTCTACCCGGAAGGTGTTTGGTGCAATGATCGGCCTGGGGATGGGAATTACCGGTGCCGGATTGATCAATCTGATCACCGGCCCTCTTTTCCTGGGGGATACTGGAGCGCTCCTAGTCTGGCTGAGCGCGACGGTGTTGATTTTGGGATACCTAGGCTTGATTTATGGGGGCCGGATCGGCGAGGAATACTGGAAAGTAGAAAAGGGGTCAGGCAGCCCTGATGGTACATCGGTTGAAAGAAATAACAAGATCCTGGATACAAGTGTAATCATCGATGGGCGGATTGCGGATCTTTGTGAAACCGGGTTTTTGGAAGGGATTTTTATCATCCCCCAATTTATTCTCCAGGAACTGCAGCATATTGCAGATTACTCGGATTCCCTCAAGAGGGCAAGGGGACGTCGCGGCCTGGATATTCTCCATCGAGTCCAGAACATGGCAGATATCGTCGTCAAAATTGTAGAGGACGACTTTCCCAATATCAAGCAAGTGGACTCCAAGATCGTGGCCCTGGCCAAAAAGTTAAATGCCAAGGTTGTGACCAATGATCTGAATCTCAACAAGGTGGCCGGACTGCAGGGTGTAATGGTCCTCAACATTAATGAACTTTCCAATGCCTTAAAACCGGTCGTTCTTCCCGGAGAGGGCATGAGGGTCTTCGTCCTCAAAGAGGGTAAAGAGGCCGGGCAAGGGGTAGCCTACCTGGATGACGGCACCATGATTGTGGTGGATGATGCACGAAAATTTATCGGCAAGAATGTGGATGTCATTGTCACCAGTGTGCTCCAGACCACAGCGGGACGAATGATCTTTACAAGGCTCAGGGAGGATTCGGATAGGGCAGAATATCCCTATGCAAGGGGCTAACTTCGTTACCTCAGTTGAGTCCGTTAGGTCCGTTTATACCGTTTTTTCCGTTAAGAGATCTAACGGACAAACGGAAATAACGGACTGAACTTCCCCATAGATCTCATGAAGGTCACTGCCATCATTGTCGCTGCGGGGGTTGGAAAGCGCATGGGACAGGCCACCCCGAAGCAGTTTCTCCCCCTGCTGGGGCAGCCTCTCTTGGCCCATACTTTAATTCCCTTCGAAGCAGTCCAAGAAGTCGGTGAAATCATTGTGCTCGTTCCGACAGGATGGGAAGAGCACTGCCGCAGTGTGGTTATCGAGAAAAACGGCTTCAAGAAGGTATCTAAGGTGATTTCGGGGGGAAAGGCGCGCCAGGACACTGTGTATATAGGTCTAAAGGAGGCGGCGACCACCTCGGATGTGGTTGTGGTGCATGATGGGGTCAGACCCCTCGTCACGGAGGCCCTCATCCAGATATCAATAAAAACGGCAGCCGATTGCGGGGCGGCCGTTGTGGCCATCCCGCTGACTGACACGCTCAAGCAGGTCACATTGGATGGACTTATCAGAAGGACATTGAAGCGAGAAGGGCTCTGGTTGGTCCAAACGCCGCAGACCTTTCAAAAGGAAATTATCCTCGAGGCCTATGAGGGGGCGTTTAGGGACCACTTCAGTGGAACGGATGACGCAGCCTTGGTGGAGCGAGCGGGGTTTCCGATCAAAATCGTGCCGGGATCTGCCATGAATCTTAAGATTACGACTCCAGAGGACTTTCGCCTGGCGGAGATCTTCCTGGAAGGGCGTTAAGTCTGTTAGTTCCGTTCAGTCCGTTGAGTCAGTAATCTGTACAACATCCAGCATTGTCACAAACAGAAGAAGCCTTTA
>DATECO010000229.1:0-10182 GCA_035286865.1 Nitrospiria bacterium
TACAGATTACCCGTTTCGCCAATGGCGAGGTCAAGAAACCCACAGGAGCGGAAGGCCTACCGTGAAAAGAAGTTCCGCGGTTATTTTAAGGGAGCCTCTGTAGAGCTGCTCTCGATATCAAGGCTTGCCTTTCTTCATCAGACAGCATCGCACTTCACCAGATCTAAGGGAGGCCTTCCCCGTTATCTACTGGTGGGGCTGAACGATGCCGAGAACAGGACCCTGGCTCTAGGGATCGTGGAGGCCTTCGACAGGGAATCCCAGGAGCTTTTCATCTATACGCCCCTTCGGGATCTTACACCTTTAAGGTATTTGGTGTTGGGCTCGTTGAGAGTTGACCCGAACGGCAGAGAATTGGTGTGGGATCCGTAACCAGGCAATCGAATGCCTTCCAATCGGCATACCAGTGATCGCGAGGATTATCTTGAGCAGGCCTTAGGTAAGCTCCTGGGACTCTCTCACCTCTATCTTAAACAGCTCTCGAAGGTTAAAAATCAAAAGATTAGAGAGGCATTAGAACAGCTGGCTGAAGAGAAGGGGAGGCATGCCCGAATCCTGGAGCAGGCCCTATCAAGACTCGGCGGAGACCTCAGGGAGATCCGGATACACCTTGAACATCCTGTCAGTGGCGACCGGGAAATTATTCCTAGGATTTATCAGGAGGAAGAGGCCCTATCTCTTTGGCTTCGTGAAGAGATCCATTCGGTCCGGGATGAGGGAGTCAAGGCATTGCTGCAGAGCCTGCTGAAGGATGAGGATCGACACCTTCGGATCATCAAAGACCTCTACCGGGATCTGACCCACTGCTGAGCTGTTCCATTCTCCCACTTGACACAAGCCAACACGTTTTATTATAACAATATGCGGATGACTCAGGGCCAGTACTAGACTGTGGATAAATCATGATCCAGGTTGAACACCTGACAAAACAGTTTGGGAACCGTGTGGCGATTCAGGACCTCTCCTTCGAGGTCTCCAAAGGAGAGGTCCTGGGATTTTTAGGCCCTAACGGAGCCGGGAAGACAACCACCATGCGGATCCTGACCGGCTTTATGCCGGCGACGACCGGTACGGCACGCGTGGCCGGTTATGATGTGTGGGAGTCCCCCCAGGAGGTAAAAAGGCGGATTGGTTACCTGCCCGAACAGCCCCCCTTATACAATGACATGACGGTCACAGAGTACCTCAAATTTGTCGCCAGGATCAAGGGAATCAGCCCAAAGCAGATTAAAAATTCGGTGCAACAGGTGGGCGAGCAGTGTTCCTTAGATGAAGTCCGGGGACGCTTGATCGGGAATCTCTCTCGTGGCTTTCGTCAGAGAGTGGGACTGGCCCAGGCCTTAATCCATCGGCCTGAGGTTCTCATCCTGGATGAGCCGACCTCAGGTCTGGACCCTAAGCAGATTATCGAAGTCCGTCAGCTCATCAAGGGGCTTCAGGGAACCCATACCGTCATCCTCAGCACTCATATCCTCCCTGAGGTGACTGCTGTCTGTCAGCGTGTGGTGATTATTAATGAGGGCCGCGTGATGGCTGTGGATACCCAGGAGGGCCTCTCAGCCAAGCTCAGGAAGTCTGAAAAGATCGGACTAAAGATAAAGTCCCCCTCCCCTGACTGTATAGAAAAGCTCAAAGCTATTCCGGGAGTGCTCAATGTGTTTCATGAGACCGGGTTGGGCCAGGATGGCTATCCCTATGTGGTGGAGAGTCAGCTGGGCCAGGATATCCGGGAAGAACTGGCCAGGTATGTGGTGGCCAATGACTGGGGGCTCCTAGAGATGCGCCCAATTGCTATGACCCTGGAGGATGTGTTTCTGCGGCTCACGGCAGAGGAGTTGGAGCGATGAGGCACTTCTGGACCATTGCCAGCAAGGAGATACGATCGTATTTCAACTCGCCCATCGCCTACGTCTTGATAGCGGTCTTTTTGATCATCAATGGATACCTGTTTTTCAGCATCGTGTCCTTTGCTAGCCGGCAGAGTGTACAATTGCTTCGTTTTCAGGGGGCGGCCCCACAGATTAATCTGAACGAACTGGTCTTTCGGCCGACCTTTCACAATATGAGTGTCGTCCTTCTCTTGATCATGCCGATCCTGACGATGCGTCTTTTCAGTGAGGAGAAAAAGACAAAGACTGCTGAACTCCTCTTGACCTCCCCCCTCACCATCTCCGAGATCGTCCTGGGGAAATACCTGGGAGCTTTGATCATCTATCTATCCATGCTGGGGCTGACATTTTATATGCCCCTCCTGCTTTCTATCTATAGTCAATTGAATTGGGGTACGCTGCTTTCCGGCTATCTGGGGCTGTTCTTACTGGGGTCGGTCTTTATATCGATCGGTCTGTTTGCCTCTTCTTTAACGGAAAATCAAATTATTGCGGCCCTTGCCAGCTTCGGCCTGCTCCTGCTCATCTGGCTCCTGGGATGGGCCGCTGCGACGGTGGAGGGGACTGGGATGGGCGAGGTCCTCTCTTACCTCTCTATCCTTGATCACTTCGATGGCCTTCTCAGGGGATTGGTTGAAACGAGAACGGTGGTGTATTATCTCAGCCTTGTGGCTCTCGGCCTCTTTCTCACGCATCGGGTGGTGGAATCACAGCGATGGAAATAGATCCTGGAGCAGCAGGGATATAAAAGGAAAAAAATGAGAGGTTTGATAAGCCGGATATGTGGTCTTCTAGGGGGAGTCCTGGCCTTTTGCGGAATAATCCTGTTAGGCATTGCACCCGAACTTCGTCTGGCCATCACGGGGATCGAGCTGGTGGCCTTGGTCCTGCTCGCCTTCTTCTTTGTGGAACATTTTGAGGTCCTGAGGGCATTTTCCGTTCGGCGTTCCACCTGGGTGGGGGCCAACAGCCTCCTCATGGTCCTTTTATTCTTGGCCCTGCGGACCATACTCAATTTCATCTTATCACGCCACACCCATCGCTTTGATCTTTCCGAAACCGGGAAGTTTTCACTTGCCCCGCAAACCATCAACGTCCTCGAGAATTTAAAGCGTGAGATCAAGGTCACCGGTTTTTTTCAGGAGGGCGGCCGGCCACGGGAGGAGTTTAAAGATCTGGCGGAGAGCTACCGGTATCACTCGAACCGGTTGAGCTATGAGTTACTCGATCCGGATCGGCGACCGGCCATCGCCAAGCAGTATGGGATTACGCAATACAACTCTGTGGTCCTGGAGAGCGGCAAGCGGGAGGCGCGGATCAAGGCAGCCGCGGATATCGTGACGGAAGAGGAGTTAACCAATGCCCTCATTCGGGTCAGCCGGGATGAGAGAAAGGTGGTCTACTTTCTGGAGGGTCATGGAGAGCACCGGATAGACGATACCGGACAGACAGGGTATTCCCAGGTTAAGGAGGCCCTGGAACGGGAGGGTTTTGACATCAAGACCCTTTCTATTCTGAAGGAAGGCAAAATCCCTCAGGATGCCTCCATCGTGATTATAGGCGGACCACAGAGATCATTCTTGGGGGGAGAAAAGGAGGCTATTCGCCAGTATACAAAGGATAAAGGTCAGATCCTGTTGATGTTAGATCCTCAAGAGAAAACAGGTCTGGAAGACCTATTAGCTGAGTGGGGGATCACGCTGGATAATGACCTCATTGTGGATATCAGCCCCAATCTGAGATTGCTGGGTTTTGATCCCACCAATGCCCTTGTGTTGACCTATACTTCTCATGAGATCGTGAAGGACCTGCGCCTGGCTACCCTCTTTCCCGTGGCTCGATCTATTCACTTTTCTTCTGAGAAGGAGCCTGCGCTGGTTTATCAGGCCCTGGCCAGGACAGGTCCGAGTAGTTGGGGTGAGACCAATTTCGCCAGCCGAGAGGCAAGGTTTGACCCGACCCTGGACCAAAAAGGTCCCCTGGATATTGCGGCAGCGGTGGAGATCCGAGAAGGGGAAAGTGATTCAAAAGCAACCGGAGCACGGTTTGTCATTATAGGCGACTCAGACTTTGCCACCAACGGTTTTTTTAACTTTTCAGGAAATTCCGATCTGGTCATGGCCTCCGTCAACTGGCTGGCCCAGGAAAAGGACCTTATTTCAATACGGCCCAAGGAGGCTAAGTCTGCACCGCTGATCCTGACACAGACACAGGGAAGGATTTTCTTCTATATCCCTGTGATCGTCTTGCCGGCCGTGGTGATTGCTACAGGAATCGGGATCTGGAGGAGAAGGAAGCGGCTCTGAGCCATGAAATATAAGGGTACAATAATCCTTTTGATTCTGGTCATACTGCTGGGCCTCTACTTATCCCTGATCGAACTTCCCAGTCAGAAGGCCAAACAGCAGGAAGAAGAAAGGGCTCAAACGCTCCTTCAATTCGAACCCCATGACGCCATTGCCATATCGTTGACCTACCCCAACCGTCAAACCGATCGGGAGATCCTTCTCGAGAAGGAGACCGAGGAGAAGTGGCAGATCGTCAAACCCATTATGGCACAAGCAGATCAAAACGAGGTCGAGACCCTGATTTCATCCCTTAAATCGATGAAAATGGAGAGGGTTGTGGAGGATAAGGCGCAGGACCTTAAAATCTATGGATTGGAGGACCCAGAAGTCAGGGTCTCGCTCAAACTGAAGGACCATGAAGAGCATTTGCTCCTTGGAGATCAGGCCCCGGTGGGATCGACCGTCTATGCGAAGAAGGGCGGAGAGGATAGTGTCCGTCTAATCGGGCAATATTACAAAACCGGTTTGATGAAAACCTTGACAGACCTAAGAAAGAAGGAAGTTCTGGATTTTGACCCACAACACGTAATAAAAATGAGCCTTGAATATCCCGGCAAGGCCTTTGTACTATCCAGGGAAAATGGGCAATGGTGGATCAAGAATCCCGGTGCTTATAAGGCCGATGAAGACGAGGTCTCTGAAGTTCTTGACTATCTAGTAAGATTAAAGGCCAAAGCCTTTGTGGATGAGGGACAATCAGAAATCGTCAAGACACTTGAGAAGCCACAGTTCAAGTTGGAAATGGAGAATGAGAACACTTCGACTGCCATACTTTCTATCTATCAATTCCAGGGTCAATCCAAAGATCAGCAGAAAGTTTATGCTGTGACGAACCGGCAGTACCCAATCTATCTCATTGAGCCACAGGTCATTACCGATCTCAACCAAGATCTATTTACCCTCAGGGATAAGCATCTCCTCACATTTGACCAGGCCAAGGTTCAGGCGATTGAAATTAGAAAAAGTTCAGAGGAGCCCTTAACCCTTCGCCGTGAGGGAGAGAACTGGAATTATGAGGGGCAGCCCTTGGAAGAGACTCAGAGAAAAAAGATCTCAGACCTTCTGGAATACCTATTAGAGCTAAAGGCCGAGAAAATATTGGATGAAAGCCCAAAATCCCTTAAACCCTATGGTCTTCTTTCGCCGAGTATTCAGATCAGCTTATTTGACTCACTGCAGGACAAGTTAGCAGAGATTGTGATCGGGGACAAAAAGGACGACCTTGTTTATGCCCGGAATGAATCAGCAGAGACCATTTACCTGATCAGGGACGAGATGATCCAAGATCTGCGAGATAAATCAGACCTTCAAGAGAAGACAGCACAGAAGCCACCGCAGTAATCTGATCTATTTTTAGATTCTCACATAATCCGATATCCAGCGAATTAGATTCGCCGAAAAAGGCCCCACCCTATGTGAAATTTGTTTACTTGTATCGGTGGCTCTGAAGATGTATTATAGCGTGGTTTTCATCATCGTATAATCTGAGATGTTTTCCAAAATGGATAAATATTTTCATATTTTCAATATACTGAAATATAATACCCAAAATGAGAATATAATATCCCTTTCCTATTAATTTCATCAATGGTAGCTTAAAAATATATAATAAATCAATTTCTTATAAACTTTCGTGGCCGGTCTTGATCTTGCTAATACTAGGGCAAACAAAGAGGAGGTGCCCTATTAAACAACAGAGGACATCGCTAGGGGAAGAAAATGGAATGTTTCTAAAGCAGGCGTTTGGGATGTTATTGAGTCTGGTTTCAGTTGTTTATCTGCCACTCATGACAATACCGGCTGATTTCCGGGCTGGATCGGAGTCAGTCTGGCCGGGTGAAATCCTGACCCTCACTGACTCTGCCCCCTCAGGCAAATTAGCCGGGCATGATTTTCCAGATCCTCCATCTGCGGCGGATCAAAAATATTCCGGGTTTGAGCGATTTCTGGAACCTTATGGGGTCAAGATGGACAGGATCTACGGGGTATTGAAGGATTTTAAAACTGGGCTGCCTAACCATGAAGAGCAAAAGTTGGCCCATCTGATCTATGAGGAGAGTTTTCAGTTCCAGTATGATCCGGAGCTCATCCTCGCGGTCATTGTGACCGAGAGCTCCTTTTACAACTGGTCGCGCTCGAGGGTTGGGGCGATCGGGCTGATGCAGATCATGCCGACGACAGGCTTTTCACTTGCCAAGGCCGGGAACATCAACTGGATGGGTATTGCCACCCTCTTTGACCCCTACCTTAACATCAAATTGGGGATTAGATACCTGGCGATGATGCACGATCAATTTGATGACCTAGAGATTGCCTTGACCGCCTACAACTATGGACCCACGCGTGTCAGCGAGATGCTAAAACGATGCGAGCGACTTCCCAGGGATTACTCCCAGAAGGTACTGTCCAACTATAAAAGATTTCTGGAGTTTGAACCTGGGGATCTGGCGGTGTTCTGATTTCCCTTCCCCATCATTTCTTCACCAATCGTCTGCGCCTTTGTTGCTGTCTCTTGGCCTTTTGGTCTGAACTCATTCAACTCGCTATGAGACAAAATAAGTGATAGGTGCAGAACAATTATAAAGTCTTGTCAAATTTCTGGAAGGATGCTATGATTTCTTGCTATTTCGACGTTGTGAGGAATCATGGTTTCCATGAAGAGACAGGTATCGTCTGGAGGGGTGATCTATCGGAAACAGGAGGGTCGGTGTGAGGTTGCCCTCATCCTTCGATCTACAAGAAAAGGGAAGAAGATCTGGTGTCTTCCTAAGGGATTAATGCAGGAGACCGAATCTCCAGAGGAAACAGCCAGGCGGGAGGTCAGGGAGGAGACAGGACTGGAAGGCAAGGTCAATGAGAAGCTGGGCGAAATACAGTATATATTCTATTCACCCGAAGAACATTCCAGAATACAAAAGACCGTTTATTTTTTCCTGATAGAATATCTCCATGGCTCTGTGGCGGACCATGATTCTGAGGTGGAGGAGGCACGATGGTTCCCGATCGAGGCAGCGATCGATCTCCTGATGTATGAGACCGAGCGGGATATCGTCAAGAAGGCCATGCAAGCCGTTCACAACTCTGTGTGATTTCTAAAAGAGCAGGAGGGTGGAGGTCTGAAAGGAAAGTGGACAAGAGCTGTGTTTTCCATCGTAGAATAATGGGCCTATTTCTCTTGGCCATCTTCATGATGCTATCCCTTGTGGGTTGCGGGGTTAGCAAGAAGATCCATACCGTCACGGTTCAGGAACTTGAATCGACGAAGAGTGAACTTGCCACGACCCACTCGCAAAATGAGGTTTTGGATAAGGAGGTTCAGGAGTTAAAGGGCCGGCTGGATGAACAGGAGTCCCTGGTGGCTGCGCGCAACACGGAACTGGAGGCCCTGCGGCAACAGAACTTAGAGTTGATGAACATCCGTGACAATCAGGCGGCCGAGATCGAGGAGTTTCAGGCCAGTACAGGCCGCCTCACCGAGATCAAAAATAAGGAGATTGAAAGACTCAAAGGGACCTATGATAGCCTCGTCCAAGAGCTTCAGGAGGAAATCAAGAAGGGCGAGATCAAGGTCACCCAGGTCCTTGATCGGCTTTCTGTGAACATGGTGGAGCAGATCCTCTTTGATTCTGGCAGCGCCGATATCAAGCCTGAGGGGCTCAAAGTCCTCGAGCGGGTGGGGGGCATCCTGAAAAAGGTCACGGATAAGCAGATCAGGGTAGAGGGGCATACAGATAATGTGCCCATCGGAGGAAGGCTTATCGATAAGTTTCCGACCAACTGGGAGCTCTCGGTCGCCCGAGCAACAAATGTGGTTAAGTTCTTGAGCGAAAAGGTGGGGGTGGATCCACGGTTCCTGTCTGCCGCTGGCTATTCCATGTACCGCCCAGTCGCCAGCAATGATACAAAGGAAAGCAGGGCCCAGAATCGTCGGATCGAGATTACCTTGCTTCCTCTCAACCTTGATCGGGTGTTAAAGGATCTGCGGTAACCCCAAATTCCCTTCATTGAAAATTCACGCCTTCTACGGTCCAACTCCTGCATTTCTCGAGGTTTGACAAGGGAGTGGACATCCACTACACTTAAAAAAAGATAGGCCTTGTTTTCTCTATCTTTTTTCTAAACGGGCAAAATGATAAAGCCCAAAATACCCCTTTCCAAGAAGGTCATCTTCTCGGCTAAACCCTATTCGACAGCCTTTTTGAATTCTCACTTCAAAGAGCTGAAAGAGAGGCCTGAACCGTTCCTCGGTACCCTGATGGCGGAATATGAGCAAGGACTTCTGATATTGTTTCTTCTTCAGAGTGAACCCTATGCCGCCGGAGGCTGGGTGGATGGGGTCCACAAGGCACTCACCCTGCATGAGTTCTTTCAGACCTTGTCCAAACTGGACACGGCCCAGCTTTCCCTCTATGAGTCGGACCTCATCTATCTTAAGTGCCTCTTGGCCCTGTTTCAAAAAAAGCCGGCCACCCAGGCCACCACAGACCTGGTGAATATAGAGGATTTCCTGGGGCGCTTAAAGCAGGACCCCGGCGAGAACCTATTAATTCTTAAAAAGGATGAGGAGTTCAATTTTTTTTATTTCCTTGGAAAAAAACTGGTAGAGGCATATTTTGCCGCAGGGGAGGCCGCGTCGAAGGGAGATTCACTCGAGGAAGAGCTACTCTCTTACTTGTCTACTGCAGGGGTCTCCTCCCCGGTAGAGTTACTCCTCTATAGTGACCTCAAGGTGACCAGCACACCGGATGCTCATCAGTCCATTTCTGATGACGGGTTGACCGCCCCTGTGGAGCACTTTTTACGTCCCTGTCCACGATTGATCTTGATCGGTCCACAGGAGACCGTCCAGGAGATCACTCTCCATAAGAAAATTTTTACCATCGGACGGTCCTCGGAAAATGACCTGGTCCTAAATGATGCAGCGGTCTCAAGAAGGCATGTCACGTTGCGTCAAGATGGGGAAGATTACTTGCTCCAGGACGAGAAGAGCAGAAATGGGATCCTCGTGAATGGCAAATCGGCCTCGACGGTCGTGCTCTCAGACGGGGATCTGATCCAGATTGGGGGTTTCAACCTCCAGTTTTTCCTGGGTGATCGGCAGGGGTCCGTGCGTGGGGGACCTTCCGTTACGCCCCGTGATGAGCCTATGATCGCAGCGGATCATCATCCCCTGGATGGAAGGGTCAGGCATCAGCCGAGGGGCTGGTTGGAGGTGAGGAGCGGTGATTTGCGGGGGACCCGTTTCGAGATCTCTGATGGCAAAATTCTTATCGGCAGGGGTCATGCCGATGTGCCTCTCAAGGATCCCAAGATCTCATACCAGCACGCCACGATTGAATGGACCGAAGAGGGCTATTGCTACATAGATCATGGGAGTACCAATGGCAGTTTCATTAATGGCGAAAAGGTGCACAAGCGTCTCTTGGCCTCTGGGGACATGATCCTGATTGGGGATACCACCTTAAAAGTGACCATTGAAAGATGAATCGTGAGCTTCTGATCACCTTTTTTGAAAAACAACAGGAGTTGCTGGGGTTCCTGAAGGCCATTTTTCTGAACGCTCAGACCTTGGCCATTATGAAATACCTCGGGCTGGCCATGGCCTTTCTGGTGGTCTTCGTCTTGATCAAGTCCGTACGGGACCGGATGCAGCCGCGGGGGGTTCCCCTAACAAGTCGGCCAGGGGGCAAGAGGATAGCCAAGAAGGAGGCTTTGCGGGCGGAGAAGCGGGGGGATTATCAGCAGGCTGGGGAGCTCTACCGGATGATTGGGCACAACGATAAGGCGATAGAGATGTACAAGCAAGCGAAATCCCACCGGGATGTGGCCTTCCTCTACGAACAGGACAAACAATGGGGGGAGGCGGCCCAGTATTATGAAACCTCGGGGAACCTTGAAAAGGCGGCCTTGATGTGGCAAAAGCAGGGCGAATACATCCGGGCGGG
>DATECO010000230.1:0-5833 GCA_035286865.1 Nitrospiria bacterium
CAGGCTCGTTAACATGATCTTCCCCTTCCGATGTGGAACATGCAAAAACAGCCCTCCAACCAAGGACAACATGAAGACAAGATACCCCCCCAGGGTATTGGGTTCACCGACCTTCCCCTCAAAGGGTAAAGTCGCCCTGCCGCCTCCGGGAATTTGGATGATCGCATAGAGGCTGACCAGAAAACAGGTGATAAAGGACAATAAGACCAAATGCTTGATCTGCGTCCTGTCCGTAATGGTATTAATCACCATAAAGTAGACAAAGAAAAATTCAAGGTATTTCAGGACGAAAAAAAAGCCGGTCATCGGGTTGACCCGGCCTGCTAGGATCCCCATCAGTGTGGAAATGATACAAGTGAGCATATAATAGAGGATCGGGAGATTTAAAGGTGTCCTTTTAGAAAGACCTAGTTCCTTATAGATAGCGATCCTGGCCAGCCAGCTAAAGCCGACAATGATCAGCAAGAAATCATCTAAACGGAGGGTCACCCCACGCTCTAAAGTGGCTCTCCTTCCCAACTCTCCGACCATGATCTCTGGCGAAAGGAGCATCGAAATGATGAGGATATAGAAGGCCGCTCTGGTGGAGAGGAAGGCAGTCACCAGGAGGGCAATCCCGATAATCACCCCGAGGGCAAGGCTGGGCTGGGTTACCGAAATCCCGAAGGCAATGGCCACGGCCAATACCGTCAAGGCTGTCATACCATAGGGGCTCACGGTTGAAAACACGAGGCTTCGCATGGACTCTTTCCTCAGCGGAGCTTGAAGAGATGGGTCAGAAATTCCCACCTGGATGGTTTGGCGGGCGCAGCTTCTTTAGACTCACTCCTCGATGGATAAGCGTAGTGATAGTAGCTCCGATAAACGTAATCCGGATTGATTTGGGCCGTTACATTGTTCAGCACCACCCCGAGTACCTTGGCCTCCCCTTTATCCAGAAGTTGCTTCGCCCTTTTCAGGACTATTCGAGGGATCCGGCCGGCCTGATAGATCAGAACGACTCCATCCACCTTGGAGCCTAAGATGACAGCATCGGAAACGGGCAGGATGGGCGGGGTGTCCACCACCACCAGATCAAAATGCTCTCTCACCTCCTTCAGGAATTCGCCCATTTTTGGCGAATCAATACACTCTGCGGGGTGAAGCGGGATGGAGCCACTGGTGATGATGCTGATCTTGTCGATCCCAGGAGACCCGATGATCTCATCCACACCCAGTGGCCCGACCAAGAGGTCCGATACAGTTCTGGTTGCTCCCTTCCATGAGTGGCTTCCCATAAGGATTTCTGTAAGCCCGGGCTCTTTTTGGAGGCCAAAGACTTCATGGATCGTCGGCTGCCTCAGATCAGCATCGATGAGGAGGACCCTCTTCCCGATCTGGGCCATTGTGATTGCTATATTAATGGCTGAGGTGGTCTTCCCCTCGCTCAGGCTGGCGCTGCAGAAGAGCAGGGTCTTAAAATTCCGATGACCCAGCGTGGCATAGCCGATTCCTGTCCGCACCGTTCGATAGGCCTCTGCGGTGATCGACTGAGGAGCAAGCAGCGAGATGAGTCTCAGATAGACCTCAGACCTGGTGAGGTGCCGCCTAGCTCCGAGCCGCCTTTCGACCCCGGTGTAGCTGGTGGGATCCTGTTTTCGCCTATCCTCTTTCTTCTGCTCCTTTTCAACAACTTCCTTCACTTCTTCCGGACTGATCGTCGGGATGACACCGAGGACCGACACCCCTAGGAATTCCTCTGTATCTTCAATCGTCCCAAGAGACGTGTCCAGGGACTCTCGGGTAAAGGCCGCGAAGACCCCGAGCAACAGCCCCATGAGCCCTCCCACGGTTACATTCATCGCGGTCTTGGGGGCATTGACGGGTTTGGCGGGCGGGAAGGCCGGTGCAATAATCGTGACTTCCTCGATCTGCTCTGCCGCTTTAATCATGGCCTCCTCATGCTTGGACTTCAACAGAGCGTAGGTCTCCTCGTTGACTTTCACTTCACGCTCCAGCCGCGCCACTTCGAGCGCTGCCATCGGAACTTTCATATAGTCCTTCTTATGCTGATCGATCTGCCAGCGTAACATGTCCTCTCGGTCTTGATAGGTCTTTTTTTTGCTGGTCAATTCTCGGATCATTTCGCTTTTCACGTTATGGATTTTCTTGTCCAGTTCCTGAACTTTGGGGTGGCCGGGGGTATAGTTGATTAGTAGGGTTTCCCGTTCTTGAAGGAAGGTGAGCAGAGTGGCATTCAAGCTAAAAATGAGGGTTGCACTCTCCTCGGTAAAGATCCGTTCAAAAGGCCTTTCTGGCAGGAAAGACTGCGTACTTAACACCGAAAGTTGGCCTCGGGTCTCATCCAATACCCGCTTGGCCTTTGTGTGCTCAGCTTCGAGGCTGGCCAGCGTGTTGAGCAGTAGCTTGGCCTCATCGGTGATAAAGACAAGTTGCTCCTGCTCTTTGTACGATCGGAGTTCCTGTTCAGCTTGCCCTAGGCGTTTGCCCAGCACCTCGATCTGGGATTCAATGAATTTTTGCGCTGCGCGGACCTCTCGATTCCGCATCGCGATGTTTTCCTCACGATAGGTCTGAGCCAACGTGTTGGCGAGCCTGGCTGCCTCACTTGAGTCAGAAGCCCTGGCCATGATCTGGATAATGTTGGTCGAACCCTCCTGCTTCGTCGTAACCCTTTCTTGAAGGCCAAAAATCGTCTGGAGATAGCTCCTTGATTTTTGATGCCCCTTTGGAACAAGGGACTCATCTCCATCTTTGCGAAAGGCAGCCAACCCATCCTCTTTCCCAACCGGCGCTTCCCCAGGGGTGGGAGGATCATGCGGGACGTCTCCGATCATGGGCGGGCTGATATTGGGAGGGACGAGGCCCAGTCTCATGGCTACCTTTTCCATTATCGGGTAGCTTCGAATCACGACCGTCTGGGTGGCCATGACATCGGTGGGAGAATAAGTAATGATATCCATATACAGACCCGTGAGGGTGCTGGATCGATCATATTTCACATTGGCCGTAGCCTCATAGAGAGGCTCGGGTTTGAGGAACTGAGTAAGGAGCAGCGTGAAGGCCAAGACCAGAAAGGTCGTGAAGGCAATGATCCCCCGTCTCTTTCTCAAGATATGCCAGAAATCCCTTAAGTTTAATTCATATTTGGCCACGTGCGGGTCCCGATTTATCTCTGTTCACTCTATATGGCGAAGGACTTCAACTTGGAAAATCGTATTCAGTGGAAACTGGACGAGGATATCCAGGGTTGGCTTGATCTTGGCGAGAAAAGCATTCCAGTCGCCGATCTTCTGCCTCGGGAGATAAACAATGTCGTTATCATAAAGCAGCAGGTTCTGACTGAGATCCCCTCGCTTCAATAGTCTCTCAATATTACTTGAGAGAATCACCGGCTGGGCAAGCCCTCCACGAATGATCCGGACATCTTCCAGAATCGCCGTTTCGGTATAGCTGTCAGCCCCAGCAATGGCCTGAAGAATTGTAAAGCCAGGACTTAGTGGATACACACCCGGTTTCTTGACCTCGCCCAAGACCAAGACCTTCTGGGTAGTAATCGCCTTTTGTTTAACAATCACTTGGACCTTCGGTTCTTTGATCAACTCAGCCAAGGCGGCTTCTATTCGGGCTGCGGCCTGGCCTGGGGTAAGACCCTTCACACTCACATCCACAAACGAGACTGGAACGGTTCCATCTTCCTTCACGGTTGGGGTATAACGTTCCTCTCCGGCACCCCGCCTCACAATCACCTCTAAGACATCGCCCGGCCCGATAGTCCCAACCAGGGGTTCCTCCAAAGGTTTTTCCATCTGCTGTGAGGCTGAGGGGGTCATGTCTGCGCGTGGGTTTTGAGGCGTTGCACAGGCCAGTAGACCCAAATCGAGAATAAGGATGAAACCAACCAGGCGAAGAGCCATTTTTAACCCTAGAACGTATTGAAAAAGTGGGTCCATTGCTTTTCCTCTCTTAACATTCAATAAGTGTAACCCAGTGCGCCACATTGTCAAGAATCGGCTATACTTAATATGGGGTTTGATAAGGATGGTATCGATGAGGCAACCCGGGCAGAAAAACAGATACAATCCCTCGCTCGAGATTTTGTTCGATTCGCCTGTTCAAGCCCGTCCAGATCTCCTCTGGCGTGAAGTGGAAGGAGAGACGGTTTTGTTAGATCCCCAGCGGGGACACTATTACGGCATTGAGGGCTGTGGGACAAGGGTATGGCAATTGCTCCAGGAAGAGACAACCCTAGGGGATGTTCTTCTCTGCCTTCTTGAGGAATATGATGTGGAAGAAAGAGAGTTGCGTCAAGATCTGGTCGAGATTTATCAAGGATTAAGGAAATCCGGCCTCTTGAAAGGACGTTAGTCCATGCAGACTTTTCAAAATCTCCTCCTGCGTGCAGCACTTTCTTTGATGAGTCTTCCCCGGCTCTTGTATTGGCTTCGTTCCTCAAGATGGATTGGACGGATGCTCCCGCTTACCCGATGGGATGAAAACCGTCCTTGTTTAGAGAAAAGTCTCCTTGAAATTTCTTCCCTGGCGAAGGATGGGAAAAGGGCACACCTGGCCATTGGGGTTAAAAAAAATAAAGGGCAGCTTCAAGCCCATGCCTGGGTTGAATTGTCAAATGAAGGCACTGACGAACGTGATGGATTTAAAAAATTGGGAGCGTTGTAGCTCAACATGAGTGGCATCGTAGGGATCTGGAACCTCAAGGATCAGCCCGTGGAAAAACCCCTTCTCCAGCGCTTGAGCGCCACTTTAGCTCACAGGGGCACCGACGGTGAAGGGATATGGAGTCGCAGATCAGTCGGCCTGGCCTGCCGGAACCTTTGGGTGACTCCAGAATCAGAGAAAGAAATCCAGCCCAAGGTTCATCCTTCAGGGACAGTGGTGGTCTTCGATGGGAGGCTTGACAATCGGGAGGAAATCCTGGCACGACTCAAAGGCTCCCACGATATTTCCCCTGCCTCGAGTGATGCTGCTCTCATCCTTGCGGCCTACCGAGCTGTCAAGGAACGACTCCCCGAGTGGTTGGTAGGCGACTTTTCCTTCGCCCTATTTGATCCCCATGAACCACAGCTTCTGCTTGTCCGGGATGCACTCGGGGTAAGGCCTCTCTACTACTACCGCACCGCAGACACATTTCTCTTTGCTTCCGAAGCCAAGGCCCTTCTGTCCCATCCCCAGGTGTCCGCCCAACCTGAGGATGACCTCCTGGCTGATTTCCTCCTGGACAGATTTCACGACCAGGAGCGTACCTTTTTCAAGGGAATTTCCAGTCTTCCCCCCGCTCACGCTGCTCTCATTTCACCTAAGGGATTTAGAAAATGGCGGTATTGGGATTTTGATCCAAGTGTAAGGATTCATTTGGGCTCTTACCCAGAATACGCCGAGGCCTTCCGAGAAGTTTTTGAGAAATCTGTCAAACGTCGTTTAAGAAGTGCTTATCCGGTGGCCGTGTCGGTCAGTGGTGGACTGGACTCGTCCTCCGTGCTCTGCCAGGCGGAGGCCCTTATCCAGCGCAATTCGGGTTTTTGCCCCCGCGTCTTTGGGGTCTCAAGCCTCTATCCCGAAGGAACGCCTTCCGATGAGCATTCCTATTTGAGTCATATCGAGACCTGCTATGGAAGTCGGATTCACCGTATCCCATTCGGGCCTTTCGGATTGCCGGATCGCTCAGAAGCGGAAGTCTGGCATATCGAGGTCCCATTTCTGGACGAGCTGTGGGCCGACACGCACCGACTGATGGAGACCATTCACCGATTGGGGGCACGCGTCCTTCTTACTGGCCACTGGGGAGATCAGTTCCTGTTCTCACAGGATTATC
>DATECO010000231.1:0-2670 GCA_035286865.1 Nitrospiria bacterium
CGAGGTTAAAGAACGCAATCTGAAGGTCGCCCTCACGAATGACCTTGGACCTGCCTGGGGGGATTTCGTGAATCCGGGCCACCGCCACGTACCTGGGCACCCTTTTCCCTCGACAGCCTCCCGTCCCGTTTTCCCCCGGAAGGTCCTGCTGCCTCAAATCTCCTAGGCCTGACCTATCAAGTAAATGATGTGCCCCAGTTCCGGGAGGATGAGCCTCTCCATGGCCAGCTTTGCGGCATCCTCGGAGCCGGGGATAGAAAAAATCGCCTTCCCCTGGTAGACCCCGGCCGTGGCCCGACTCAGCATAGCGGGTGAACCGATCTCCTGAAAACCTAGGGCCCGAAAGAACTCACCGAATCCATCCAGTTTCTTCTCAAGAAGTCTTTCCAGGACTTCTACGGTCGTATCACGTTTTGTCAGGCCGGTCCCTCCATTCAGAATAACCGCCTGGAAGCGTCTGTCTTTGGCCGCAGACTCAATGACTTTTTGAATTTCCTTCGATTCATCCTTGACCACGTGATAGGCCAGGACTTCGTGGGAATTTTTTTTGAGCAGCTCTATTACCAGTTGCCCGGTCTTATCCGTCTCCTTGGTGCGACTGTCACTGCAGGTCACGACCATACAATTAACGCTCTTGGGCGCCTTCGCCTTGTGCTCTTCATAAACCCTTGCGATCATCCCCACCCCTCCTCATTGACCACTGGGTGCAGGTAAAAACCCATTTAATCATACTCACCTCCGCGAAAAAAAACAAGAGGAACTTTCATATTTACAAACCCCGCTGGATTTGGGATAATAGCTATCGTTATTTTAGATTTACCCAGAGATGAATCATGGTCCTGCTGGAATTCAGTATGTCGCCAATGGGGAAGGGAGAGAGTGTGAGCCCGTATGTTGCAAAGTCAATTGAAATAATTGATAAAAGCGGCCTTGAGTACCGGGTCAATCCTATGGGGACAGTCCTCGAGGGAGAGTGGGACGAGGTGTTTGGTGTGGTCAAGCAGTGTTTTGAGCAGATGCGGCAGGACTGCAATCGTATCTCGGCGACCATCAAGGTGGACTATCGGAAAGGCGCTACTGGGAGGATGACACGCAAGATCGAGAGCGTGGAAAAGATCCTCAAGAAAAAACTCAAAACCTAAGATCCTCAAGGAGCTCGATATCCCCGGTCGGTTTAGGCCCGCCCTGCAATCCGTTGGGTTGGACAAATGAGGAAAGGAGAACGCTATTATGGGAGCGAGAGACGAGGAAATCGAATCCTCTATGCCGCCTACGCAGCTAGAATGGAACGACGCTGCCAAGGCCCTGATGAAAAGGGTGCCATTTTTTGTGAGAAAATCTGCGGTGAGAGGGGTTGAGGAATACGCCCGATCCCAGGGAATTACCCTAATCGATGAAAGGGTCGTGGCCGGGGCGAGGGCTCAGAGAGAACAGGGGTCCATGACGAGTCAGGAGGCCACGACAGAGATCAAGGCCCCTTCAGCTCCGACCAGTCCCAAGACCCTCCAGGAGGCAGAAAAGAAAGAACCTGCGGTGAAGCGCCAATTTGTGAGCTTCATGTTTTATAAAGTGGATCCGGCATGGAGACGACTCTCCCCTTCTGAACGGGAACAGGGAAAAAAAGAGTTTATGGCTGTGGTCGAGGATTACAGACGGGACAAAGAGATCCTCGTGTTTTGTTACTCCACCGTGGGAACCCGCGGTGATTGTGATTTCATGTTGTGGCGCATCAGCTACTCGCTGGAGGCCATCCAGGAGTTCGCCGCAAGGCTTCTGGCAACCAAGCTAGGACAATACCTGCACACGCCCTATGCCTACCTCGCCATGACAAAGCGTTCGGTTTATGTAGACAAGATCAACCCCGAGCATGAGGAGCAGCGGCTGCGGATCGTTCCGGGTAAGATGAAGTACCTGTTTGTGTATCCCTTTGTCAAAACTCCGGAATGGTATCTTCTCACCAAGCATGCGCGCCAGGGGATGATGGATGAACACATCGTGGTGGGGACCAAGTTCCCCAGTGTAAAGCTCAACACCACCTACTCGTTTGGGCTGGACGATCAGGAATTTGTGGTGGCATTTGAGACCGATAAGCCCGAGGACTTTCTGGACCTGGTGATGGAGCTGAGAGAAACCCAGGGGAGGCTCTACACCTTGCGGGACACCCCAATCTTCACCTGTATCACGAAGAGTCTTCAGGACACGATGGATCTGCTCGGAGGTTAGCCATTTGCTGAGGAACTCTCGACCGGATGAAGTGGCTCAAAGCGAGCGTCCGGCCCAGCCAGTCCGCCTAAGGCGGATTGCACGGGGGTAGATGGGGAGGAGCGGATGAGTTATGGAAAAAACGGCAGGTATTTTAATCATCGGGAATGAGATCCTGTCCGGAAAGGTCAAAGATGATAACTCTCCCTATCTATGCCGTGAACTCCGAAGCCTCGGAGTGGACGTTAAACGACTGGTGGTGCTCCCCGACGATGAAGAGGTCATCGCAGAGCAGGTCCGCTCCTGGGTCGGGCAGTACAGCCTGATCTTCACCTGTGGTGGGGTGGGTCCCACACATGATGACGTCACAGTCGCCGGGATCGCCAGGGGTCTTGGGAAAGATGTCATCCGTGACGCCTCTCTCCTTGCCCTCATCCAAGACATTCATCCCCCGCCCCTCACCGAGGC
>DATECO010000232.1:0-3187 GCA_035286865.1 Nitrospiria bacterium
CGGATCGGTCGCTTGCTCAGAAAATCAAACAATTTGAGTTTGGACCATAGTGAATATGTTGACAGCATGGCCATGTCAATCTATGATTGAATCCTTTGAAATATTAGAGGTGCCTACAAAAATCCAATTCGTCATTCCCGAATGGTTTTATCGGGAATCCAGAATTCAAGAAATCAGCATCTTCTGGATTCCCGCTTTCGCTGGAATGACAATCCATTGTGGACTTTGAAGTAACCCCGGGACTGAGATTGACAGAGGATACTTCAAAGTTGTACACTGGAAATTGTGATACCTTTAACCATTAGCTAATAGAGGCGCAGCCTATGCCCCACCTTGGTCTACCCGAGCTGATTGTCATCCTGGTAATCATCATGATCATTTTTGGCGTAGGGCGGCTGACCGATATCGGTCCTGCCCTGGGAAAGGCGATCAGGGGTTTTAAAAAAGGGCTTTCAGAACAGGATGACCAATCCTCCACCGAGAAGAAGAAGGACCCGCAGAATCCTCGATAAGGGCTTTCCCCACTCGATTAACCCATGCCTTTCTTGACTTCCCCGGCAGGTGTATGTTTTAATCAAAATGAATGGCCTTCCGCCTGAGGCGGACAGATGTGGGGCTATCCTGCGGCAGGGCTTATCCATGAAGCTTCTAAAAAAATCCTTTTTTGCGGTCATCGTATGCGGCCCATTATTATCCTGTGCATCCTTGAATCTTGACCCGCCAGGGAGTGTCCTCAAATCCTCAAAGAACACCCCGACTATTTCATCCCCACCCATGGAGGCAGAGACGAGGGTCCCTAAGAAGGTCGTTCGGATCGCCGATCCCCAATCCTATTTTCATTACATGCAAGGGGAGCTCGCTGAACTCTTGGGACAAGAGGCACCTGCGCTACAAGAGTATAAGGCGGCCCTGGCCTATGACCCTGACTCGCCTTTTCTTCTCCAGCAGCTTGCGACCCTTCTCTTGAGAATGGGACAGTTCGAGCAGGCGGTTGAGTACGCCGAACGTATTTTAGTGATTCAACCTGATCATTTCCAGACTCTCATGCTCCTGGGTCGATGGTACTCCAGTGCCAATCAACCCGAAAAGGCCATGGAGATGTTTGGGCGTGTGATCAAATCTTATCCAAAGTCGGAGGAGGCTTACTTTAACCTGGGTTTGCTCTATCATCATCAGCAGCGACTTGATGAAGCAGGGGAGATGATTCAAAAAGGATTGGAGGTGAACGCGGATTCCCCTGTAGGGTACTATTATCTTGCCCGTCTACAGACGGATCAAAAGATTTATCCGGAGGCGATCAAGAGCTTTGAAAAGGCGATCGCCCTCTACCCTGGATTTGACCACGCCTATCTCTCACTGGGTGATCTATATGAACAGATGGGTGCCCCTGCCAAAGCAATCGAGACTTATAAGCGACTCTTGGATGATACGGGTCCCGACAATCGCGAAGTCCGATATCGTCTAATCCAGATCTATTCCCAGATAAAGGCCTATGATACAGCCTTGGAACAGATTGATATCCTGCTGGGTCGCGACCCATCTGACCTTGAAGCTCGTTTTCAAAAGGCCCGAGTGTTCCAGGAGATGAAAGACTATCCAAAGGCAATTGCAGAGTTTCAAATGGTGGTATTGGCTCGGCCCAAGGAGGTTAGACTCCGTGAGTATCTCGGGCAGCTCTATGTGGAGGCCAAGCAGTACGACAAGGCCTTGATCGAGTATCAGAAGATGCTCGAGATTGATCAGAATTCTGTGGATGCCTATCTACGGATCGGCGTGTTGAAGGGTTGGCTTAAGGCAACGGAAGAAGCGATTGGATTTCTGGAAAAGGCCAGGGCTATGGACCCCAAACGGCCTGAGATCTACCGGATCATGGGCTCGGTCTATCTCCAGGGAGAACAGGCCGAAAAGGCGATTCAAATACTTCAAGAAGGAATCACGCTGGACTCCGGAAATGCCGATCTTCATTTTGAGTTGGGCACTGTTTATGACAAGCTCAAGCAGTTTGATGGAGTGGTCAAAGAAATGGAGGAGACCCTCCGGTTGGACCCCAAACATGCCAACGCCCTGAATTATCTGGGCTACTCCTATGCCGACCGGGGAATAAAGTTGAAGGAGGCCCTCTCCCTGATTGAACGCGCCCTGGAGTTGAGGCCGGAGGAGGGAGCCTACGTGGACAGCCTGGGATGGGTCTACTACCGGCTCGGCCGGTTGGATGAGGCCCTGGAACAGCTCAATAAGGCGGTGAGCCTGATGACGGATGATGCAGTCATCCTGGAACACCTGGGGGAGATCTATCTCAAAAAGGGATTGCGGACAGAAGCACGCGAAATGTGGATCCGCTCCCTGGAGGCTGACCCTCACAACCAGGCTTTAACAGACCGGTTCCGCCAGGAAGGATTGGGGGATCCCGATACAGAGGAGCGTATCCAACGTGCCAAGACCAAGGATGCCCAGCAGTCCAATACAGATCCATTACCTGTCGTGGGACAAGAAGGGATAAAGGAATAATAAAGAGCATAATGAAATGATGGTCGGGTGCCAAAATTTGTCTTCCGGGACGCAAATAATGTATTTTGGAAGAGTAAGCCTGTCCGATACTGCTCAGGCTAAGTATCATAACCTTTTGTCTTTTAAAGAGGATTTTCTAGTCCTCTTTTCACCAGCCTGCTGGCATGGAATCTGCAGTTACCTGGGCAACGAAAGATAAAACGAAAAATAATTGGAATTCAACTCCCGCTCAGCGGGTCTATCTCACTGGCAGGGAAAGGAGGAAGTCAGATGTTTAATAAAATAGGTGAATTAAAGGTGAAGAAAGGTCGGGGTGAAAGAGGTTTTACCCTGATCGAGTTGCTGATCGTGGTGGCCATCATCGGAATTCTGGCGGCCATCGCCATCCCGCAGTTTGCGCAATACAGGACGAGAGCAGTCAGGGCCAGCATGGTAGCGGATGCCAGAAACGTAGCCACCTCGATGGAGGCGATGTTTACAGACTTGATTACCTATGCAAGTGCTACGGGCTTTGGACCAGGCCCGGCCACAGCCGATATCGACGCGGGCGGTGGGGGTTATAACGTCACCCTTAGCCGAGGTAACACCCTGGCCTTCACAGTCGCCACTGGTGTTGCATGGACCCAAACAGTAACCAATGCGGCCGGAGACGGTGGCGGTTTCACCGGCCCCGTAACGA
>DATECO010000233.1:0-2103 GCA_035286865.1 Nitrospiria bacterium
CAAAGTCCTTTGCCGATTCCTTAACGATGTCATCCACCGAGTAGTCGGGCTTAAACTGTTTATACTGCTGATCAATGGCCTCCATGATCTCCCGGCGGGTTGCCAGGACAGGGAGGATCCCGTAGCCACTGTAAAAAGAGAGGTCCCGTATGCATTCATAATCCAGGGGATCGGCCATGGCCACGGTCAGGGAGCGATCTTCGAATTTGATGGGTATGATCTGGTGTCTACGGGCCAAATTTTCGGGGATCAACAAAATGACCTCCGGGTCTATCGTCACAGAGGGTAGCTCGATTGCCTTGTAGCCCAGCTGAATAGCCAGAGTCTGCACAAGCTGGCCCTCTGTAACCAGATTCAAATCCACCAGCACCTCACCCAGCTTTTTTCCAGATCGGCGTTGTTCTTCGAGGGCCTTTTTTAAATCCTGTGCCTCAAGGAGGCCATTCTCCACCAGAAAATCACCCAGGCGCTTTTTCTGGACTGTCACCCTGCCCTGTTCGGTCATTTTGCCCCCATTTTCCTAAGCTTTTTGGTCTAAAGATTACTTGACTGCCTCCCCTTTGTCAAGCACCAGAGAAAAGGGCGGAGAGTACAATTTCTTGAGGTTTTCCCATTCCTTAAATGGCATCTTCGTATCCCACCTCACGGGACTTAAAACCAGGTCAGAATACCGCCTCAGCCTCAAGATATTTCCTTCGGCCTCTATTAGGATAGCTCCCTCCTGATCTGTGCGAAATACCTCGGTGCCCAGTTGCCGATAGGCTGAGAGTACTTCCGGTGCGGGATGTCTATAGGGATTATGGGCACCGACTGATATGATCGCAATCCTCGGAGAGACCGCCTCCAGAAAGGCGGGCTCGATCGATCCCCGGCTGCCATGATGGGGGACCTTGATCACTGTGGCCTTGAGTTGGCTCCCTAGACTGGAAAGCTCGTGCTCGGCCGCTTTCTCTATATCGCCGGTGAAGATATAATGATAGGGGCTGCAAGAGATCTTCAAGACAATCGACCGGTTGTTTTCTGATTGCCCCACACCTTGGCCCGTCACCCCCCTGGCCCGATGGGGCACGAATGCAGTGGACGAGGGGTTGAGAAAGTTGACCTTGCAGGGGCCCACCGGTCTGGCCGGCACCTGCCGGGAGATCTTTCGCTCAGAAAGGCCCTTATCGCTCAGGGTGGCATTAAACCGCTGATATAGCTCATCCTGCCGCTCAAGGCCGTTCGTCCAAACCTCGCTGATGGTAAACCGTTGCATTAAAAAGACAAGCCCACCCATATGATCGAGTTGGGGATGTGTGGCGACCAGGTAGTTGATACGGCGAATTCCTTGATCCCAGAGATAGGGAGCCACCACCAGTCGGCCCAGGTCATACTCCCCGAATGTTCTTCCTCCATCCACCACCATCACCGTGTCATTCGGAAACTGCACCACGGCAGAGTCACCCTGCCCCACGTCCAGGAAGGTGATTCTAAGGGGTTTAGAAGATCTGGGCATGGAAAAAGAGGCCATACCTGCAACGGGAAGCAGGGTGATTAGGAGAATAGCGACCCATCGGAATCGAGACCAGCGATGGAAAAATAAAATAGCGAGCAGCCATAGGTAGATCATGCCGATCAGGCCCAAGGTGGGGGAGGCCACACGAAGTTCCGCCCACGGGATTTCTGAAAAAATACGGACCGCATTATAGAATAAAGCATACAGCCCCTGGAGCAGATCGGCCAGGGGAAGTGAGGGCTGCTCGAACAGCAGAGACCCTATCGCACAGAAAAGCCCCAGCGGGATGATGATCATGCCTGTAATGGGAACCACCAGGAGATTGGAGAAGATCCCCACCCAACTGACCTGATTAAAATAGTATGCAACGATCGGGGCTGTTCCTAACATGGCCGCCAACGTGCTCAGAAGAATGAGCCCCCCTTTCTCCAAAAGCCTTTGCCTTAAACCGTGTGGAACAACGGAGGGATCGGGCTGTCCCAGCCGGATCTGTGCCTTCCTCTGCCTGAACCACTCGATGGCCAGTGCCATCATCAAGACCGATCCATAGGAGAGTTGGAAAGAGATCTCAGTGATGGCCCTTGGGTCCCAGAGGAGCACGAGGATCG
>DATECO010000234.1:0-5367 GCA_035286865.1 Nitrospiria bacterium
AGGGAGTCTCCAAACGCCTGGCTCCACTTCTGGAAACGAGTTCCAAAACGATGACCCGGCGGCTGGGAGGGACGAGACACTTTGTCTGGTTGGGGCGTAAGGTGGATCCAACAACGGCCGAGGCAGTCCAACGGCTAGAAATTGAGGGGATTGGCTATATTATGGAGAACCGCCGGTTCTATCCCAAGCGGGCTTTGCTGGGACAACTTTTGGGATTCACAGGTTTGGACCACCAGGGGATGGAAGGGGTTGAATATCGTTATGACTCTGTACTGAAGGGGGAGGAGGATGGGATCAGGTTTGAGCAAGATGCCACCGGCAAGGCGGTCTTTCCCCAGGGGTTTGATTACGTTGTCCCCTCCAGGGGAAATGACCTTGTCCTGACAGTGGACGAATACCTTCAACACATCAGTGAGCGGGAGCTCGACACGGTTCTGGCCAGTACAAGTGCCAGGGCAGGGTTCACGATCATGATGGACCCGATGACCGGCGAAATCTTGGCCCTGGCCATCCGGCCGGCATTTAACCCCAACGCCATGTCGGGCAACAAACAGGCCAATAAGTCCCAATCACCTGACCAGTGGCGAAATAAGGCAATCACGGATGTGTATGAGCCTGGGTCTACCTTCAAGATCGTTGCGGCCTCGGCTGCCCTTCAGGAAGGCAGGGTGACACCGATGGAGGTGATCGATTGTGAGAAGGGGAACCTTCTGGTGGCCGGGGGCAGGATCCGCGATCACAATGCCCATGGGCTCTTGTCCTTTCGGGATGTTGTGGCCCGTTCCAGCAATGTGGGGATGGCCAAGGTGGCGCTGCGACTGGGGAATGATGAATTCTATCGTTATATACGCGCCTTTGGTTTTGGTGAAAAGACAGGAATTGATCTGCCCGGAGAGGTCCCAGGGATTGTACGCGATGTGGCCCAATGGTCCAAGCGGTCCTTAGCCACCCTCTCGATTGGACAGGAAATTGGCGTGACCCCTATCCAGTTGATCACCGCTGTTTCGGCGATTGCCAACGGAGGAAACCTGATGCGGCCTTTTCTTGTGCGTGAGATTCGTGATCCCCAGGGGGAGGTGGTCGAGCGATTTTCTCCGCAGGTCCGCCGCCGGGTGCTGACAACCCAGGTGGCCCAGGCGATGAAGGAAATCCTGGAAGGGGTAGTACAACCTGGTGGGACGGGGGAAAAGGCGGCCATCCCCGGTTATGCAGTCGCAGGGAAGACCGGGACAGCCCAGAAAGTGAACCCCGCCACTGGCCGATATTATACCGATCGTTTCATTAGCTCATTCGTGGGATTTGTCCCTGCGGCCGAGCCCAGGCTGGCCATATTGGTGGTGGTGGAGGAACCTCTAGGTGTCTCCTGGGGAGGGAGTGTGGCTGCTCCAGTGTTCAAGGCCATTGCACAGGAGGCCCTGAACTATTTTGGGGTGTTGCCCCAAGACGGTGATCGGGTCCTGGTGGCCGACGCCGGAAAACCATGAAATTAGGGGATCTCATATCGGTTTTGGACCATCCCAAAGTGCAGGGCAGTCTGGACTGTGAGGTGACAGGGCTTGCCTGTGATTCCAGGGCCATTGGGCCAGGACTGCTTTTTGTGGCCATCCAGGGCTTACAACAAGACGGCCATCAATTTATAGGCCAGGCAATTGCCAAAGGGGCGACTGCGGTTTTGGTGGAGGATCGGTGGCCATTAAAGGGTATAGATGAGATCCCCCAAAGGCAACCCTGCATCATAAGGGTTAAGGATAGCCGGAGGGCCCTTTCGGCCCTGGCCAGCCAGTTTTATGGCCACCCCTCCCATCGACTGGGCATGATCGGGGTGACGGGGACGAATGGGAAGACTACGAGTACCTACCTCATCAAGAGGGTCCTGGAGGCAGCCGGGAAAAAGGTAGGGCTGCTGGGGACGGTGGGTTATCATGTGGGTCAGGAGGTCTTGCGCGCCTCACATACCACACCGGAATCTCTAGATCTTCAGCGGCTGCTGGCTCAAATGGTCCAGGCCGGGATGGAGTATTCGGTGATGGAGGTATCCTCGCACGCCCTGGCCCTGGACCGGGTGGCAGACTGCGCCTTTGATGTGGCTGTCTTTACAAACCTCAGTCAGGACCATCTGGATTTCCACGCTGACATGGAGGAGTATTTCAGGGCAAAGCTCAAGCTTTTCTCCACCTTGGGGGCTGGTAATCCCAAATCACTTCCTCGAATGGCGGTGGTGAATGGGGATGACCCCAGGGTTTCGGAAGTGATCGCATCCATTCGCACTCCTTACTGGACTTATGGGTTCATGAAAGAGGCGGACCTCTCCGCAGAAAATGTCCACCTGGATTTTGAGGGGACCCGCTTTCTGGCCGTGACTCCCGAAGGAAAGTTTGAGGTACAATCTGAACTCGTGGGCAGTTATAATATTTCTAATATCCTCGCGGCAATTGGGGTGGCCCTCAGCCAGGGGATTCCTATCGAATTGATCCAGAAAGGGATACACGAGACGCCTCAGGTCCCCGGTCGGTTTGAGAAAATCCAAGAAGGTCAGGAATTTGTGGTGATTGTGGACTATGCCCACACCGATGAAGCCCTGCGGCAGTTGCTCCTGGCTGTCCGCGAACTTGTTCGGGTTGCCGCACATCCTGGAGGACACATTCTGACGGTTTTTGGTTGCGGGGGTGACCGGGATAGGGGCAAACGTCCTAAGATGGGCCAAGTGGCAGCCCAGCTCAGTGATTTTGTGATCCTGACCTCTGATAACCCCAGAACGGAGGATCCGATCTCCATTATCCGGGAAATTGAAACGGGCATCAAGCAGTCAGTGGCCTCAAGCCTCCGCTCTTCGGGGTATCTTGTCATCCCGGATCGGACTGAGGCGATTGAAAAGGCCATCGGGCTGGGCCACCCCGGGGACATTGTAGTGATTGCAGGGAAGGGCCATGAAGATTACCAGATCATTGGAGGACGCAAGTTGCCTTTTGATGACAGGGAGATGGCCCGCAAGGCCCTTAGAGGGCTAAAGGCGAAAGGCGAAAGTTAAAGTAATATGTTTACCGTGGAGGAAATATTATCGGCCACGCAAGGAAGTTTCTTGGGAGGTGTGAAGGGATGCGTTTTTGCCGGGGTCTCCATTGACTCCAGGACCGTGAAACCTGGGGAGCTCTTCATCGCCCTGCGAGGCGATCGGTTCGATGGCCATGAATTTATTGCACAGGCCCTCGGCACCGGGGCGTCGGGGACGATCTTTTGCTCCAACACTCCTCCACAATTATTGAGGGATCGAGATCCTCGTTTCAAAAATAAGGTCTTCATCGAAGTGGCGGATACACTCACGGCACTGCAGGAGATTGCGAAAGTTCATCGGTCGAGGTTTAGCATCCCACTCATCGCCATTACGGGGAGTAACGGAAAGACCACAACCAAAGAGATGGCAGCCAGTATTCTGGCTCATCGATTTCGCCTCCTTAAGACTGAAGGGAATCTGAATAATCATATCGGTGTCCCCCTGACCCTTCTCCGGCTAGAGGCGGGGCATCAGGCGGCCGTGATCGAGATGGGAATCAACCGGCCGGGCGAACTGGGACGGTTGTGTGAGATTGCGCGGCCCCAGGCCGGTCTGATCACCAATGTGGGGCCTACCCACTTAGAGTTTCTTGGGGATGTGGAGGGAGTAGCGCGTGCCAAGGGCGAATTGCTGGAGGGATTAGTACAGGGCGACATGGCCATTCTGAACGCGGATGATGAGCATTTTCAGGCCCTGGCCTCGAGGGTGAAGGGAGATTTACTCACCTTTGGCCTTAATTCAAAGGCCGATGTGACGGCTCCAGAGGTAGTCTTTCATCCGGATCGAGGGCCCAGCTTTCGTCTCAAGATTCGGACCGAATATAAGACAGGGGAGATTGATGTTTCCCTGCCCGTGATGGGCCGACATAATATCTATAATGCCTTGGGAGCGGCCGCGATTGGAGTCTATCAGGGGATGGATCTCTCCACCATCCGGCAGGGTCTGGAGGGCTTTGAACCGGTGTCCATGCGCTCTCAGTTGTTGAAGATCGGGCAGTTTCACATCCTCAATGATGCCTACAATGCCAATCCCGCCTCGATGAGATGTGCCCTCGAGACCCTGGCCACTTTGGGACCTCATGGACAGAAGATTGCCGTACTGGGCGATATGCTTGAACTGGGTGGGCCGGGACAGGTGGCGCACCGAGAGGTTGGCAGGGAGGTTGCCAGAGTGGGGATTCAGTATCTCATCACGATGGGGCCCCTCGCGGAACAGATCGCGCAAGGTGCTCTCTCTGCCGGGATGGACAAATGGAGGGTGATGTACAGCCAGGGGCCCAAGGATGCGGGAGAGAAGGTGTTAAAGGTGGCTAAGTCTGGGGATTACATTCTGGTTAAGGGTTCACGCAAAATGAAGATGGAGAGAATATTGGAGTTTATCGCTCAATTCACTACGGATTAATCGTGAAACAGCACTATGCTTTATAACTTACTATATCCATTACATACGGAATATTCGTTTCTAAATGTCTTTCGCTACATTACCTTTAGGACGATCTATGCAGTCCTGACGGCACTGGCGATCAGCTTTATCCTGGGGCCTATGATTATCCGGTTTCTTCAGCGCTTGCACATTGGGCAGCATGTCCGGGACGATGGACCTCAGACTCATCTGAACAAGTCGGGTACCCCCACCATGGGGGGAATCATGATCCTTTTCGCCATGATCTTCTCCACCCTTTTATGGGCAGACCTAAAGAATCTCTATGTCTGGCTGGTACTCTTCGCCACGGCATCTTTTGGACTGATCGGGTTCTGGGATGATTTTTTGAAGGTCACAAAGAGACACTCCAGAGGGCTTCTCCCCAGATACAAATTTGGCTTACAGATCCTGACCGCCTTGATCATCGGCTTGATCCTCTATGATCTCCCGGCCTATTCGACAAAATTGACCATTCCCTTCTTTAAGGAGGTCAGTCCCGATCTGGGTTGGTTTTATATTGTTTTTGCCATCCTGGTCATTGTCGGGGCCTCCAATGCCGTTAACCTGACGGACGGGCTGGATGGGCTGGCGATCGGTCCCGTGATCGTGGCGGCATTGGCCTACATGGTGGTGGCCTATGTCTCAGGGCACAGCAGGTTTTCCCAATATCTTCTCATCTCATATATTGAGGGCGCGGGAGAACTCAGCATCTTCTGCGGGGCCATGATCGGTGCCAGCCTGGGTTTTTTATGGTTTAATGCCTATCCTGCATCGGTATTCATGGGGGATGTGGGCTCTCTTCCCCTGGGTGGGGCACTGGGGACCATCGCCGTAATCTCAAAGCATGAGTTATTGTTATTGCTGGTGGGTGGGCTGTTCGTGATCGAGGCCCT
>DATECO010000235.1:0-2448 GCA_035286865.1 Nitrospiria bacterium
CCCGATGACTACATCATTTTACCCGAGATCATTTCCAAGGAACCCCTTGCCCCTGTGGTCCGTCATGGAGACGATCAGTGGTACGATATCGTCAACTGGACGGTCATGGCCCTGATCGAGGCCGAGGAACTGGGCATTACCTCAAAGAACCTGGACGAGATGCTAAAGAGCACGGATCCTCAGATCCAGCGTTTCTTAGGGGTTTCCCCAGGCTATGGAAAGGCTCTTGGTCTCGACGAAAAGTGGGCCTATAACATCATTAAGCAGGTGGGCAACTACGGCGAAGTCTTTGATCGCAACGTTGGCCCGAAAACTCCCCTTAAGCTTGAGCGCGGCTTGAACGCCCTCTGGTCAAAAGGTGGGCTCATGTATCCCTTCCCATTCAGATGATCGTCTAAGTGGGGTGCCCCGTTTGCGGGGCATTTTTTTTTTGAACCAGGGTCAAACGAAAGACGACCAGCGAGGGGGAAAGAGTTTGTCCTAGGAAATGCCAGAACAAACTCCTTCCAGAAGTATTCGACCTTTTGAAAGAAAATGAGAGGCTTTAAGGACAGCGCGGGACCACAAAAGGTACCCTTTTGGCTTAACCCCAAGGTAAGGGCCATCCTGTTTCAGTTCGTCACCTTCTGTCTGGTGGGGCTGCTCGCTTACTATCTCGTCTCCAACACTCTATCAACCTCAAAAAACAAAATATTGCCACGGGGTTCAGCTTTTTCCACAAAGAATCCTCTTTTGAGGTCGGTGAATCTCTGATCCCCTATTCAGCAGCCGACACATACGCCCGTGCCCTTCTGGTGGGTGCTCTCAATACCATCAAGGTCGCTTTCATTGGCGTCATCATCACTATTATCCTGGGCACATTCATCGGAGTGGCAAGGCTTTCCACCAATTGGCTTCTCTCAAAGCTGGCAGCCATCTACATTGAAGTCATGCAGGATATCCCTATCCTTCTGCAGTTATTTTTCTGGTACGCCATCTTTTATGAAACCCTGCCTTCTCCGGAGGAGGCCCTCAGCCCGGGTGCAGGGATCTACATGTCTAACCGCGGAGTGGCGTTTACCATCCCCGAAGGGCATCCCGCTCACAACTACATGCTTCTCGCCTTTGTGGCCGCGTGTATGATCGTTTATCTTATACGTCGATGGGCAAGAAAACGACAGGAGAAAACAGGGCAGTTTTTCCCTACCTTCCGTGTCGGCATAGCTATTATTTTCGGCCTGCCATTCATCACCTGGTTGGCCTTCGGCACCCCCATGAAGATGGACGCCCCCAAATTCATTGGATTTAACTTCCAAGGTGGGTTGATGGTAAGTCCAGAGTTTATTGCCCTTCTCTTTGGCCTCGTGCTTTATACGGCCGCTTTTGTGGCCGAGGTGGTCCGCGCCGGAATCCAGTCAGTCAGCAAAGGCCAAAGAGAGGCGGCCATGGCCATCGGTCTCAGACCCGCTCTCGTACTAAACCTGGTGATCTTACCCCAAGCCCTCAGGGTTATTGTTCCACCCTTGACCAGTCAGATGCTCAACCTGACAAAGAACAGTTCTTTGGCCGTAGCCATTGGTTACCCAGATTTTGTCTCTGTGGCTAACACAACCATCAATCAGACGGGTCAGTCCATAGAGGGAGTCGCCCTCATCATGGCGGTGTATCTGTTTTTCAGTCTGTCCACGTCAGCCTTTATGAACTGGTATAATAAGAGAGTCGCCCTTGTAGAGAGATAACATGGAACAAGCAGTCCATGCAGAAGAGGTAAGACCCCCTGTCACCCACATTGGTGTCATCGGCTGGGCAAGATATAACCTGTTTAACGGGGTGTTCAACTCCATCCTTACCATCGTGACCCTTTTTTTTCTCTGGAAAGTTGTTCCTCCACTCTTCCGCTGGGCATTCATTGATAGTGCATGGCATACGACCGGTCAGGCGTGCAGACAGGCTGCCGGTGCCTGCTGGTCGATCATTTCCATGAACTATCGTTTTATTCTCTTTGGGTTCTATCCCTATGAACAGCAATGGCGACCTCTCCTCGCGATGATGATCCTTTTCGGTCTCCTGTTTTACAGCAGGGACCGGACCCACTGGAAAAAACCTTTGGCCTATGCCTGGATCATCGGGCTTTTCACGATGGGCCTCCTCATGAAAGGAGGGCTCTTTGGACTGAAGCCGGTGGAAAGCACTCAATGGGGTGGCCTGCCCCTCACCCTCCTTCTTGCGGTTTTCGGGCTTACCGCCGCATACCCTTTGGGGGTTATCCTGGCGCTGGGGCGACGATCCAAGATGCCTGGTGTCAAAGCTCTGTGTATTCTTTATATCGAGTTGATCCGCGGCGTACCCTTGATCAGTCTCCTCTTTATGTCTTCCATCATTTTCCCCCTCTTCCTGCCCGAAGGGGTCACGTTTAACAAGATCCTCCGAGCCCAGGTAGCCATCATCCTTTTTACCGCCGCGTATATC
>DATECO010000236.1:0-4630 GCA_035286865.1 Nitrospiria bacterium
ATTGGTAGAGCGTTAATTTAAAACCCCCTCCAAAAGTTATCGCAGGCTCGGCCAGGAACTTTAATTCTGTACCGTAAAAATTCACAACCTTGAAATCATCGTCCACAATGCCTAAGGACAGGAAGACATTGACACGGTCCACCACCCCATAGCTCCCCCGAAACAGGACCTTGATCATGTCGATATCCGGGCTGGCCCCCATTTCAAAGGCAAGCTCACGATTGATGAGGCTGCTCTCAACTCCCACTCCAATGGCATGGCGTTGAAGAGTGGCCACTGGAGAGCCAATCATGCCCGCGGCGGCCACTCCGACAAGGCCCCATCCTGCCCAGAAAAAGGCAATCCATCCTCCTACCAGCCCGTACCTTAAGCCCATCCTATGCCAGATCGTGAATTATGAGTTTGGGCGGAGGTATCTCGAAAAGACCTCCCGCCCCCTGTAGACCGCCTCTCCTAACAGATTCTCTTCGATACGCAGGAGCTGGTTGTATTTTGCAGTCCGTTCCCCCCTGGAGAGAGAACCGGTCTTGATCTGGCCTAAATTGCAGGCCACCGCAAGGTCCGCAATGGTGGTATCCTCGGTCTCACCGGATCGATGAGAGAGAATCGTCGCGTACCCTGCACTTTTCGCCAGTCCGATAGTCTCCAGAGTCTCGGTGAGTGTGCCCACCTGGTTGGGTTTGATGAGGATGGCATTGGCCACCTCCTCCTTGATCCCCCTGTCCAGCAGCTCCCGATGGGTCGCGAAGAGATCATCCCCCACCAGTTGAATCCGGCCTCCTAACCTCTCCGTGAGTATCCCCCATCCCTTCCAGTCACGTTCAGACAGACCATCCTCGATCGAGATGATGGGATATCGCTGGATCAGATCATTATAATAGCGGATCATCTCCTCCGAGGACCGTTCCTTTTTCTTTTCGGCATTCATCCGATACCGGCCCTTCTCGTAAAATGTGCTGGCCGCCATGTCCAGGCCCAGAAGCATGTCCTGGCCCGCCCGATATCCAGATGCCTCAATAGCCTTCATGATCCACTGAATAGCCTCCTCGTTAGACTGAAGGCTAGGCGCAAAACCTCCCTCGTCACCCACCGAGGTGGAGTAACCCGCCTCTTTTAAAATAGCCTTGAGGACATAAAACACCTCTGCCGCCATCCGGAGGGCCTCTGAAAAAGAGGTCGCCCCCACTGGAAGGATCATGAATTCCTGGATGTCCAGGTGGTTGTCCGCGTGCAGCCCCCCATTTAACACATTGATCAAGGGTACAGGCAGCTCTCTGGCACCCACACCCCCCAGATACCGGTAAAGCGGTTGCCCCGCCTCCGAAGCCGCTGCCTTTGCAACAGCCAGCGACACCCCTAGGATCGCGTTCGCCCCCAGGCGGCCCTTATTCTTTGTTCCATCCAGTTCGATCATGGCCCGATCAATGGATGCCTGATCTAAAGCCTCCATGCCGATTAAATGAGTTCTTAACTCTTCATTGACATGGGTCACCGCTCTGAGCACCCCTTTGCCCTGAAACCGCTTCTTGTCCCGATCCCGTAGCTCAACCGCTTCCTGTTCCCCCGTAGACGCCCCCGAGGGTACAGAGGCACTGCCCCTCACCCCACTCTCCAGAACCACCTCCACCTCAAGCGTTGGGTTGCCACGTGAATCCAGGATCTCCCGTGCAAAAACATCTATGATCTCACTCATGGTCTCTCCAGTAGAGGTTTAGTCCGTTATGTCTGTTAATTCCGTTATTTCCGTTTTTCGATTGGTCCTGTTAAATCAGATTGGTGTTACCAGTTAACGGACACAACGGACTTAACGGAATCAACGGAATTAACGAACAGTAAGTTTTTTCTTCAAAAGTTCATTCACCTTTCCGGGATTGGCCTTGCCCCCGGAAAGCTTCATCACCTGTCCGACAAAGAATCCGAAGAGTTTTTCTTTGCCCTGACGGTAGGCATCGAGCTCATTGGGGTTGGCAGTCAAGACCTCGTTGATCAATTGCTCAATCTTCTGCTCATCACTCACCTGGGTGAGGCCCTGTTCTTCTATAATCTTTTCGGGAGACTTGCCAGTCCTGCACATCTCCTCAAAGACTTTTTTACCTGTATTTCTATTGATGATTCCTTGATCCATCAGGGTCAGCAAGCTCACAAAATGTTCAGGGCTTACTTCTTTCCCTTCTACTTTTAGTTCACGCAGTGACTCGGTCAAGATCCAATTCGCCAAATTCTTATAATTGTTGTATTTTCCAGCACAGCGTTCAAAATAGTCAGCAGTGCGCTTCTCAGCGGTTAATACTTCAGCATCATACTCAGGGAGGCCATACTCTCTGATGAACCTTTCCCGCTTGGCCTCGGGAAGTTCCGGGAGGGTCTTACGGATCTCCTCGACCCAATCCACCGGGATCTGTAGCGGGACCAGGTCTGGCTCGGGGAAGTACCGGTAGTCATGAGCCTCCTCCTTAGACCGCATCAACACCGTGACACCCCTTTCAGGGTCCCACAGCCGGGTCTCCTGCACAATTTGGCCCCCTCCTCGGAGGACTTTTTCCTGTCGTTCTATTTCATACTCCAGGGCTTTCTGAACAAACCGGAATGAATTGATGTTCTTTAATTCGGTCTTGGTACCAAACTCCTTCCGGCCGGCAAGGCGTAGGGAGACATTGGCATCACATCGGAGGCTTCCCTCCTCCATGTTCCCATCGCACACCTCCAGGTACATCAGGATATCTCTAAACTTCTTGAGATAGGCCACAGCCTCTTCTGGTGAGCGAATGTCTGGCTCGCTCACAATCTCCAGGAGGGGAACTCCGGCACGATTGAGGTCCACGTGGCTTGCCCCGGCAATCCCTTCGTGGAGATTTTTACCCGCGTCCTCCTCCAAATGGATCCGGGTGATCCCGATCCGCCGATGTCCCCCATTCAGGGTCACGTCCAGGTATCCCCGCTCACACAGGGGAAGCTCATACTGTGAGATCTGGTATCCCTTGGGGAGATCCGGATAGAAATAGTTCTTACGGGCAAAGCGGCTATACGGGGCAATTTGACAGTGGGTGGCCAGCCCGGCCCTGATCGCCATCTCCACGGCCCGCCGGTTGATCACAGGAAGCACACCCGGCATTCCGGTACAGATAGGACAGGTCTGGGTATTGGGGATCGCCCCGAACCTTGTACTGCACCCGCAGAACATCTTGGACCGGGTCAGGAGTTGTGCATGGATCTCCAGCCCGATCACGATTTCATATCCGGCTAATCCGGCTGGGTCGGAGCGTTTGGCATGGATCTCCATACTTACTCCTGCGTCTCGATCGACTTTAGAAAGTTAATATAATCCTTGGGAAGGTGATAGGCCCGAGCCCCTTTCAGGATCTGGTCCAGATATCGGCGCGAGGGTTTGGCCTCCCCCTGCCTGACCGCAAAGTAGGTCAAGGCCGGCAACCGTTCCCGAGACGTGGTCTCCAGCATCACATCTCCTCGGGTATAGCAGTTGGGATAACCGGTGTACTGGTCCAGGAGCTTGAGGTCTTCGAGCGAGATCTCATACAGGACACCGTGCACCGCCTTGCCCCGTTCTGGCAGCAGATCCGCCACCCCGCCCTCCCAGCGGTCAGAATAGCGGGTAAAGGCCAGGGTGTAATGATCCAACCGGGCCACGGCAAGAAATTTGTGATCCGGGCAGCGCCTCTGCATCTGCTCTTTTTCCATATTGGAACCGTACGCAAAGTAGAGCATCTCTTTTTTTCCTACCCTATGACCGGCTTCTTGTTGTGCCACTCCGTGGCCTGCTCATAGGCATAGGCCACGCACAGGATTGTTTCCTCATCAAATGGCCTTCCCAGGATCTGCATCCCGATGGGCAAGCCCATCTTACTAAATCCGCAAGGAAGGGCGATGGCCGGGATTCCGGCCAGGTTCACCGAAATAGTGAAGATATCCGACAGATACATCTGCAAGGGATCCTGGGTCTTTTCTCCAATCCTGAAGGCCGGGGTCGGGGCTGTAGGTACCACGATCACATCCACCCCGCCTGATCCGCCTGAGGCGGAAGATGATTTTAAGGCCTCATCAAAATCCCGTTTGATCAGGGTCCGTACCTTCTGGGCCTTGAGATAGTAGGCCTCATAATAGCCAGAGGAGAGGGCATAGGTCCCCAACATGATCCTGCGCTTCACCTCCGCCCCAAACCCCTCAGCCCGGCTCTTCATATACATTTCGAGCAAATCTTTGGAGGCCTCCGTCCGGAGGCCATATCGAACGCCGTCATAGCGCGCCAGATTGGAACTGGCCTCGGCCGTGGCCAAGATATAATAGGTGGCCACTGCGTATTCGGTATGGGGTAGCGAGATCTCCTGCACCCTTGCCCCAAGTTTTTCTAACACCCGAATGGCCTCCCGAACGCACCCCTCCACCTCGGGGTCCATCCCCTCAATGAAATACTCTTTCGGGATCCCTATTCTAAGACCTACGATGTCCCGCCCGAGGGATTGTGTAAAATCCGGCACGGCCAGATCGGCTGAGGTGGAATCCAACGGGTCGTGCCCGCTGATGGCATTCATCAGGATCGCACAATCCCTCACATCTTTAGTAATCGGCCCGATCTGATCCAGCGAAGAGGCAAAGGCCACCAACCCGTATCGGG
>DATECO010000237.1:0-2726 GCA_035286865.1 Nitrospiria bacterium
GAGAACGGACGTGCGACAGGCGTAAGGCTTGTTGACGGCACCGAGATCAAGGCGAAGAAAGCCGTGATTTCAACCTTGCAGCCCTCACAGATGGTCTTCGACCTTACCGAACCTGAGTTGTGGGATTGGCGAATCAGAAGAAGGGTAGCCAATCTTTCGAAATGGCGTATCACCATTACTTGGTATACCTGGGCGTTGCATGAGGCGCCTCACTACGCCGAATCGTGCAAGATCAATCCCGATATAGACAGAGTAGGTTGGCTGACGATTGGGGACAAGAACCCGGATGCCCTCACCATAAACCATTGCCGGAGATTTCTGGGACTAGACACGGGTATTGGAGATGATGAACCCAACCTAGTGATTTGCTCCCACCCTGCCTCCGATGGAGACATGTCGCGGGTGCCGGAAGGGAAGTGGTCGATATTGACGGAAGATTTTGTATTGGGAGCCGACAAGAAGACGGAGAAGGAGTGGCGTGAATACCACAAACAACACGCCCAGTTCGTGATCGATACGATGCATAAGGTCGCCCCCAATATGACCTGGGACAATGTGATCGGCTACACGCCCCAGAGCCCTTTCCATTGCGCGCGGTTGACGAATATGGCTCCTACGGGCAACTGGGCGGTCATAGATAACATCCCCAGCCAATCGGGGCGATGGAGACCGATCCCCGAGTTGGCCCGGCACTCCACGCCGATCAAGGGGCTGTACGGCACCGGTTCAGCATGGCACTTTGCCGGCATGGGCTCTGCGTCTCAGGGCTATAACTGTTACAAGGTAATGGCCGAAGATCTGGGTCTGGACCTGCCGCCCAAGGCAAAGGAACGGGGATACTAATAAATACATTCTGCTCAGAAAGAAAGGAGAAAGAAGATGCCAATCGGTTATGATATCAAACCAAGGATTGTTCCCAAAGAGGCGGATGTGCTTATCATCGGGGCCGGGGCCAATGGCCTCGAGGCCGGGGCCTATCTGGCCAAGGCCGGCGCCAGGGTAGTGGTTTTGGAGAAGCGGTACGAGATGGGCGGGGGATTATTGACAGAGGAAGTAGCCCTTCCCGGCTATCTGCACAATACGCATGCCGTCTATATGATGATGACGGATTACGCCCCGCTTTATGAGGACTTCAATGTGGAGGCGGAGTACAATGTAAAACATATCCACCCACCTCTTCAGTTTGTCATGCCCCTTAAGGATGGGAGGGCGGTCTGCATCTATTCAGACGTTGAGAAGACCTGCGCGAACTTTGCCCAGTTTTCAAAGCGCGATGCAGAGAGTTATCGGGAGCTTGCCAAGATGAGCCAGGAGTGCGTGGATGAGTTCATCGGTCCGGCCACCTACGCCCCTCCGTTGAGCATCATAGATGCGGTAACGAAGATGCAGGCCACCAAGGCGGGTCGACTGGTGATGGAGTATTCGGAAAAGACGGCTTTGGAGATAGTGGAGGGGCACTTTGAGAATGAGCATATCCGGGGCTTGATGCTCTATACGCTCTGCCACTGGGGAGTGGAATACGACCAGTCGGGTTTGGGGTTTTTGTGCCTTCTCTACCTGGACAGGTCCCGCAACTACCGGTTGGCCAGAGGCGGCTCCCATGTAATGGCTCAGGCTTTGGGCAAGGTAATCCATGAGAATAAAGGGGTGACGGTCAATAATGTGCGGATCAAGCGCATTATCATGGATGGCGGGGCGGCCAAGGGAGTGGAGTTGGATGACGGTTCCACGGTAATGGCCAAGGCCGTGATCAGCACCATCGATCCTCACCAGACCTTCCTCGGCTTGATTGGCGAGGATAAGTTAGAGGGTGAATTTGCGGGTAAGATCAAGAGCTGGCAGTGGGAGAAGTATGGTCTTTGCGGCGTCCATCTGGATTTGGAAGAAGCGCCGAAGTTCACGGCAGCGGCGAAGGATAAAGGGCTAAACGAGGGCTTTGTCTATGTTCTCGGTTTTGAGACTGAGCGGGATGTGATAGAGGAGTTCGACGCCATATATAAAGGAGAACTTCTGTCCGATATTCGGTTCAACTGCTGCTTTCCATCGGTACACGATCCCAAGCAGGCTCCAAAAGGAAGATGTACCGGTCTTATTTCCTCGATGGCCCCCTACGATCTCAAAAACGGGGGTAAAGATAAGTGGCTGAACTATAAGTTCCGCCAGGAATATATAGACAAGTCCATCGCCACCCTGACAAAATACGCTCCTAATATCGTCAGGGACAAGGTACTGGAGACCTATATCTCCACCCCGGCAGATGTGGAGAATAAGCTTGCGGACATGGTAAAAGGGGGGATCAAGCAAGGTCAGTACCACCCCTTGCAGATGGGATACAACCGTCCCAACGATGAGTGTTCATCCACCCGCACCCCGATAAAGAACCTTTATGTCGGCGGCGCCTCCACCTATCCGGGCGGCTGTGTGATCTGGGGTCCTGGCTATATTGTTGCCAATGCGGTGGCCGAAGACCTGGGCATCAAGAAGTGGTGGAAGGAGCCGGAGAAGGTAACGCGCGCCAAGAAACTGGGGTTGCTGTAGATAAAAATAAGGAGGCTATAATGGCGGATAAAAGTTTTGATGTAGTGATTGTCGGAGGGGGCAATAAGGCCCTGATCGCGGCGATGTATCTTACCAAGTATGCAAAACTGGAGGTCGGGATATTTGAGGAGCGGCATGAGTTAGGGGGCGGCTGGTGTCAGGAGGAGCCGGCGCCCGGTTTTCTCGGC
>DATECO010000238.1:0-4457 GCA_035286865.1 Nitrospiria bacterium
CACCCGCTGCTGCTCGCCCCCGGACATCTCGCCCGGTTTGTGGTGCAATCGCCCTCCCAATCCGACCTCGGCCAGTAGTTTTTGGGCCAGCCCGAAGGCCTCCTGTTGACCCCTCCCCGCGATCAACCCCGGCATGGCGGCATTCTCCAGGGCTGTAAATTCAGGGAGCAGGTGGTGGAACTGGAACACAAATCCGATCCGGCGATTTCTAAATTCGGACAACTCCGGATCACTCATTTGAAAAAGGTCCAGCCCGTCAAAGAAGATCTGCCCGGTGCTGGGCCTCTCCAGGGTCCCCAGGATATGCAAAAAGGTGCTTTTGCCTACGCCGGAGGCCCCAACGATGCTGAGCATCTCCCCGCGGGCCACTTCCAGGTGAATCCCTTTAAGCACAGGTAGCTCCTTGTCTCCGTCAAAACCGGAGATAAGGAAGGTCTTATGGAGATCAATGACCTTAATCATAGATGCTGTTTAATCCGGAGAAGCCGTTACACGCCAATCGTTAAACGTTAAACGAGGTCACGAATAACGGTTAACGAATAACGAGTAACGTATAACATTTCTCATTCGTACCTGAGGGCCTCGGCGGGCCGGAGTTTTCCAGCCTGCCAAGAAGGGTACAGGGTGGCCAGGAAGCTGATCCCGATGGCGGCTAAGGAGACAGACAGGATATCCATAGATCGGATCTTGACCGGGATATGGCTGATGTAATAGACATCTGCGGGCAAGGTATAAAATGTCTCGATCCCCCAGCAGAAGGTATATCCTAATGGGATTCCGATCAGTACCCCAACCGTACCGATGATGAGCCCATCGATCATAAAAATCCGCATAATGGCAGGGCTCTTGGCCCCCATCGCCTTCAGAATGGCAATCTCCCGATTTTTCTCGATCACGATCATCGTCAGCGTGCCCACGATATTGAAGGAGGCCACCAGGATGATCAATACCAAAATGATGAACATCATGATCTTCTCAAGCTTCAGGGCCGAGAACAGATTACGGTTCATCTGCATCCAGTCCCTGGCGCGATAGGGAAGGCCCAGATTGGATTCGATGTTATTGGCAATCCGGCTGGCCAGAAAGATATCATCCACCCTGACTTCCACCCCCGTCACGGTCTCCCCTAGGTTGAAAAAGTCCTGCGCGGCGGCCAGCTCAATATAGGCTAGGTTAGAGTCGTATTCATACATCCCGGCCTCGAAAATTCCCACGACGTGGAAGGTGCGGATCTTGGGGATTATCCCCAGCGGCCCGGGGGTGCTGCCGGGAGAGACGACATTGACGTTATCTCCCACAAACACCCCTAGACGGTTGGCAAGCTCCCTACCCAGGATGATCCCTGGGGAGGGCTGACCCTGGGTGTTTGGTGAAGGTCGTACAGGCTGAGCCAGGTCTTCAACCTTTCCTTCTACGAGGTTTTTTTCAAGCTGGGTGACCTTTCCCTCTGTGGTGGGATCAATTCCTCGCAGCACCACCCCATGCACGCCTGTTGGGGTGGTCAAAAGAACCTGATTATAGATAAAAGGGGTGGCTGTAATCACATGAGGGACTTTCACAATCCGGTCTGTGATTTCGCGATAGTCCTTGAGGCCTTCGCCCATACGGTCTGTAACCACGATGTGTGAATTAGTGCCCAGGATCTTGTCCCTGAGATCTTCCTTAAATCCAGTCATGACGGCCAGTGTGGCAATGAGGGCAGCTACACCCAATGTCACCCCGCCGATCGAGATGGCGGTATTCAATGAGATGGTCCGATGGCGGCGTTTGGCCTTAAGGTAACGGAACGCAATGAGGAGCTCATACGGAAGTTTCATAGACGCTATTCGTTATACGTTACTCGTTATTCGTGAACTCGATTAACGAATTACGATTAACGACCCTCAGGCTTCATTTGGGGGAACAGGATCACGTCCCTGATGGAGGCCTGGTTCGTAAAAAGCATCGTGAGGCGGTCAATACCCACACCTTCTCCCGCTGCGGGCGGCATCCCGTACTCCAGGGCCCTTAAGAAATCTTCATCCATCTGGTGGGCTTCTAAGTCTCCGGCTTTACGCTGATTCATCTGATCCTCAAAGCGTCTTCGCTGATCGAGGGGATCATTGAGCTCCGAAAAGGCATTGGCCATTTCTCTTCCCGCAATATAAAGCTCAAATCGCTCGCTGAACTCTGGCCGGTCTGATTTTCTCTTGGCCAGGGGAGAAATATCGGTCGGGTAGTCCATGATGAAAACCGGGCCGATGAGATGGCTCTCCACTGTGCTGGCAAAGACTTGATTGAGGACCTTACCGATGGGATCCTGGGCATTGACCCCAATCTGGAGCTTTTGGGCTAATCTTTTCAATTGCTGTGGGTCTGCGATTGATTTGGCATCCAGGTTGTTATGCTTTGCAATTGCGTCCAGATAGTTTAGTCGCTGCCAGGGAGGGGTCAGGTCGATCTCATGCCCTTGGTAATTCAGCTTTAGGGTGCCCAGGACCTCCCGGGCGACATAGGTGATCAGCTCCTCCGTGAACGGAATCAGGTCCTGGTAGTCGGAGTAGGCCATATAGAACTCCAGCATCGTGAATTCAGGATTGTGTATAGTGGAAATTCCCTCGTTCCGGAAGTTCCGGTTGATCTCATAAACCCGTTCAAATCCTCCTACCACCAGTCGCTTCAGGTAGAGCTCCGGTGCGATCCGCAGATACAGATCGGTTCCGAGTGCGTGGTGGTGGGTCACAAAGGGTCGGGCGGTGGCCCCCCCGGCCACTGCCTGCATCATCGGGGTTTCCACCTCGAGAAATCCACGCTGATTGAGAAAGGCCCGAATGGCCTCGATGATCCTGCTCCTCCGCCTGAAGATCTCACGCATCTCGGGATTGACGATCAGGTCCAGGTAGCGTTGCCGGTAGCGGATCTCGATGTCGGTCAACCCGTGCCATTTCTCTGGTAGGGGCCTTAGAGCTTTAGCCAGGAGTGTGAGATCCTCCACCAAAAGGGTGAGTTCGTCTGTTTTGGTCCTGAAGAGGTGGCCTCTGACCCCGATTAAGTCACCTAGGTCCAGCCGCTCAAATATCTCAAAAGCCTTTTTTCCCAGAATGTCATTCTTGAAATAGATCTGGATCCGGCTGCTGTCGTCCTGGAGGTGGGCAAAGCAGGCTTTACCGAATCGCCGCATGGACATGATCCTCCCGGCCAGCACAGCGGGGACCTTTTGCTGCTCCAACTCTTCCTTGCTTGTCTGGACGTACTGTTCCTGAAGGCCTTTTGCCTTGTTCAGGACCTCCCCGCCTACTGGAAGGGCAGGGAAGCGCCCACCATAAGGCTCGATCCCCATGGCACGGAGCTCTTCCAGTTTCCTCAGCCGCTGCTGGATTTGGTCATTTAGCTCTTCCATAAGCTTGTGACTGACGTTATTCGTTATACGTTACTCGTTAATCGCAATAAGGAATGATTCCCGAATAACGAATAGCGAGTAACGAATAACGATAGTAGCCTTTTTCTGCACTTTAATGGGCGGCCTTCATGCCCTGGAGCAGGTAGGCCTCGATGAAGGGATTGATCCCGCCGTCCATTACAGCCTGTACGTTTCCGATCTCCAGGTTGGTCCGGTGGTCTTTCACCATCTGGTACGGCTGAAAGACGTAAGAGCGGATCTGGCTTCCCCAGCCGATCTCCTTCTTTTCACCCGTGAGCCGGTTGAGTTCCTCCTGCTTTTTCGTTCGCTCCATCTCATACAGCTTAGCTCGTAACACCTTCATCGCTACGGCCCTGTTCTGGTGCTGGGATCGCTCATTCTGGCACTGCACCACCGTCCCAGTGGGTAGATGAGTGATCCGGACGGCCGAGGAGGTCTTGTTCACATGCTGGCCCCCTGCGCTGCTGGCCCGGTAGGTGTCTACCCGCAGATCCTTTTCATCGATCTGGACCTCGATATCATCCTCGATCTCTGGGTAGACAAAGACCGAGGCAAAGGAGGTATGTCTTCGCTTATTAGAATCAAACGGGGATATTCTCACCAGTCGATGGACCCCTGCTTCCACCCTGAGGTATCCGAAGGCATACTCACCGACCACTGAAAAGGTGACTCCCTTGATCCCGGCTTCCTCGCCAGGTTGCAGGTCTAGGAGTTCCACCCGATATCCGCTTTTTTCGGCCCAGCGTACATACATCCGCATCAGCATCTGTGCCCAGTCCTGGGACTCGGTCCCGCCTGCTCCGGGGTGGATGGTGACGATGGCGTTGTTGACGTCCTTGTCTCCCCAAAGGAGCTTTTCCCGTTCTATCCGGCTGAGTTGTTCTTTGAGATCGGTGAGGCTATTTTTAATCTCTAAGAGGAGGGAGGAGTCCTCATGTTCATGGAGGAGCTCCATCGCAGCCGTGAGATTATCGAACCGCCGGCCAATGTCTTCCCACTTTTGTAACTCTTTTTCAAGCCGGGACTTCTCCTGCGTGGCCTTTCTGGCAGCCTTTGG